>NZ_LTCZ01000080.1:0-50807 GCF_001583455.1 Rhodococcus sp. LB1
GCGGGTGGCAAGCCGATCCATGAATGGCTCGAGGTGCGCCCGTTCCTGGCCGCGCACCCGACCGTCACGGAGTGACGCACAGTGGACGACGACCTTCTGCGGACCCTCACCCCCACCGTGATCGGCGTCCTCGTCCGCCGCGGAGCCGACTTCGGAGCGGCCGAGGACGCCGTGCAGGACGCCCTGATCGAGGCCGTGCGCGCGTGGCCGGACAACCCCCCGCGGGACCCCAAGGGCTGGCTGGTCACCGTGGCCTGGCGCAAGTTCCTCGACGCGACCCGCGCCGATAGCTCCCGTCGACACCGTGAGGTGCTCGTCGACTCAGAGCCCGTACCCGGCCCGGGCGAGGCGGTGGACGACACACTCCAGCTGTATTTCCTGTGCGCGCACCCGTCCCTGACACCGGCCTCGGCCGTCGCGCTCACGCTGCGCGCCGTCGGCGGCCTGACCACGCGTCAGATCGCGCAGGCCTTCCTCGTGCCCGAGTCGACCATGGCACAGCGGATCAGCAGGGCCAAACGGACCGTCTCGAGCGTCCGGTTCGACCAGCACGGCGACGTCGCCACGGTGCTGCGCGTGCTCTACCTGGTCTTCAACGAGGGCTATTCCGGTGACGTCGATCTCGCCGCCGAGGCGATCCGGCTCACCCGCCAACTGGCGGCCAAAACCAACCATGAGGAGGTCGCGGGCCTGCTCGCGCTCATGCTGCTCCACCACGCCCGGCGCCCGGCACGGACCCGCACCGACGGCAGCCTCGTGCCACTTGCCGAGCAGGACCGCAGCCTGTGGAATACCCGCCTGATCGCCGAGGGCGTCGTCGTGCTCCAGGCAGCCCTCACCCGCGACCGACTGGGCGAGTTCCAAGCCCAAGCCGCCATCGCTGCGCTCCACGCCGACGCCCAGAAGGCCGAGGAGACCGACTGGGTGCAGATCGTCGAGTGGTACGACGAACTTGTCCGCCTCACCGACAGCCCGGTGGCCCGCCTCAACCGCGCCGTCGCGGTCGGCGAGGCAGACGGCCCGAGGGCAGGCCTGGCGGCCCTTGCTGGGCTCGACCCCACCCTGCCCAGGTACTCCGCGGCCGCGGCGTACCTACACGAGCGCGACGGTGACCCGGTGACCGCAGCGCGGCTCTACGGCGAAGCTGCCCGGTCGGCGCCCAACCTCCCCGAACGCGACCACCTCACCCGACAGGCCGCGCGGCTCAACACGCAGCTGCGCAGTTGAGCCGCGTTGTATGTGCCTGTTGCTGTGGTGATGGGTTGTGGAGAGGAACTTTGGTGGGCGTGGTGGGTACGGTTGGTTTCTGCTCACGTGACTACGGTGATATTCTGTAAATCAGGGTGTTCCGTCGCGGGCCGAGTCATATCCTCGTCAGGGATGAAGATTGAGCGGCAACGACCAGCGGTTGCGCGATTCGCGATCCAGTTGTCCCCTGAGTGCCTGAGTGTCGGCCGATGTGTTCCACTCCCCCGTGACCGCTCGGCCGGCCCGCCGGGCCCTCTCCCCCACCCTGGCATCGGGCTGATCCCCAGCGTCCGAGCAATGGGAACCGGTTGTGACTGAGGTCGGGAGTTGCCAGTGGTAGTGCCACTACCCCGGTTCCGTGAAATAGCTACGCCAGAATTCGGGTAATCAGTGCGTTCCGTCCGCGTCCGAGTCAGCTGCGTCTGGATCTGAGGGCCTGATGCGGCGTTGCCGACTCTCATGCAGAGAGGACACACACGGTGGGGATCCCACGTACTGCCCTGCCGCCGAGTCCCCCACTCCCCCGGTGAACGGACTTCAGAACCAGCCTTTGCGCTTCGCCCAGACGAGGAGTGCCCCGGACATGGCGAGCATCACGAGCACGATCGCGGCGACCGAGAGCCATTGCGTCCGTTCGTTCACGATCACATTCATGCCGAGGATCGAGGACAGGGCAGTGATCGGCAACGTGACGGCCGCGATGACGGCGAGTCGCTCGGCGGCGATGGTCATCTTGGTGTTCGTGCGTGCCTGGTAGAACTCGATCGTGCCCTGGAGGTAGTCCTTCTGGCCCTTGGCCATCACGGTCAGATGCTGGAACTGGTCGACCGCGTCGAGCAGGAGATCCTGCCCCTTGCCGGTGCCGAACGCCTCGATGGTGACCATTCGGCCGTAGACCTCTCGGCTCAACGCGGCCATGGTGCCGACCGTGAGCAGACCGTGTCGCACCCGGAACATCTCGTCGAGAAAAGTTTCCGGGTTGCCGAGGTGCCCGCCGGTCACCTGTTGCTCGAGCTTCCACACGTCCTTGGTCAACTCGGCGGTGTACGCCCGCATCCGAGCCGTCAACGCGGCGAGCAACGCGAACGACAATTCGAACCCGGTGACCGGCTGCAACTTCCCCGACTCCAGCCGGCCCAGTACCGCATTCACCTCGACCATTGCGGTCGAGGGATCGATAGCGGGATTTACCGGGCCGTGCACCGTCACCAGGTACCGGCTGCCGATGAACTGGTCCAGTTCGACGTAATGCACGTGTCCGTGCGCTCCCGACTGCGGCGCGTGCAGGACGACGAAGAAGTGGTCCACATATCTGTGCACCTTCGGCACCTGATTGCGGTTCATCGAATCCCGCACGGCGAGAGGGTGAAAGCCGAAAATCGTGGTCAATGCGTCGTCCGCCTGATCGTCCCAGGTCGGGACATCCACCCAGACCAACCCGTCGGGGCGGTCGAGCAACTCCCTCAGTTCGGTCACCGCACACGAACGCACACCGTCACGGGAGATGAAGCGGATATCCATATCGGCCTCCTCGCCACGACGGACCGTCACCTCTGTCATAGCACTGCGAGCAGAGACGAGAGAGGAGACTGAGCACGTGGCTGACGACAGGACTGTGCTGGTTGTGGTGGATGCTGCGAACGTCGTCGGCTCGCGACCCGACGGTTGGTGGCGTGATCGTGCCGGCGCGGCCCGACGATTGCTCGCCGAGCTCGCCACTTTCGAACAGCACCTGGATCGGCCCGCCGAGGTGGTGGTCGTCCTCGAGGGCGCGGCGAAGGCCGCCGTCACCGGTGCGACGGGCGCGGAATTCGAGGGCCTGCAGGTGGTATCGGCGGACGGTTCGGGCGACGACACGATCGTCGACGTGGTGGCCGCAGCCGCCGAGGCGGACGGCGACCGGCCGATCATCGTCGTCACCGCAGACCGGGGACTCCGCAACCGAGTCGAGGCGCTCGGGGCCCACACGTTCGGTCCGCGCTGGCTCCTGGACCGTATCGACTCCTAGCAGTCCCGCCGCTCACCGTCGGTGACCACGAGGTCGAGGATGCGGCCGCGGACCTTCCTCCGCACCAACCCCCACCGTCCGTGGTCGGCCAGCGCGGCACGGGCCGCGTTGTATCCACACATACCGTGGACACCGCCGCCCGGATGGGTGGCCGAGCTCGCCAGGTACAGCCGGTCGATCGACGTGTCGGGCCCGGACGAACCCGGGGTCGGGCGGAAGACGAGCTGCTGGTACAGCTGGGCGGTGCCGCCGTTGACGGCGCCGCCGTGCAGGTTCGCGTTGCTCGCCTCGAGGTCGCCCGGACGCTGCACGTTCCGCCCGACCACCCGCTCGGCGAATCCCGGCGCGTGCGATTCGAGCATCGCGTCCACCCGATGGGCCAGCAACTCGGCCGACTCGTCGTCCGTGATTCCCCGCGGCAGATGGGTGTAGGCCCAGGCGCTTTCGGTTCCTTCGGGCGAACGGCTGGGGTCGGACGTCGTCATCTGACCGAACAACAGGAAGGGGTGTGTCGGGATCACGCCTGTGGTCAGGTCGGCCATCCACCGAACCAGTCCGTTGTCGTCGGCGCCCAGATGCACGGTTCCGGCAGATTCGAGGCTCCGCGAGCGCCACGGAATCTTGCGGTCGAGTGCGTAGTTCACCTTGACGACGGGGGTATCCCATTCGAACTTCTCCAGGTCTGCTCGGACGCCCGCCGGGACCACGGAGGAATCCAGCAACCGTCCGTACAGTGCGGGCGCCGAGACATCCGCGAGCACCGCGCGTCTTGTCAGATAGCGGTCGCCGCCCGCAGTCCGAACCTCTGTCGCCACTCCCCCGGTGACCTCGATCGACGTCACCTCCTCGCCGCAACGAATTTCTGCGCCGTTCCGTCTCCCTCGTTCCGCCATCGCGGCGGAGAGGGCGCCGGCCCCGCCGACCGGGACGACGTACCCGTCGTCCTGCGCGAGCATGGTCAGGAGATATCCCATGACTCCGCTGCCCGGTGAATCGACCGGCGTGTCGGCGTGCATTGCGTTGCCCAGCAACAACACCCGGGCGGATTCCCCGTCGAACAGCTCGTGCGTCATCCGGCGTGCGGGCAGCATCAGGAAACGCACGAGCCGGAGGGCCTCCGCGGTGCCGAGCTGCGACAGCAGTCGTCGTGGTCCGCGGACGGGGGGAAACGGGCTGAACAGGGTGTCGAGGAAAGGTTCCTTGACGTCCTTCCACTGCTCGAAGAGCCGGAGCCACGCCTGCCCGTCCCCTGGTTGCCTGCGCTCGAGGTCGGCCGCTGTGTCAGTTGGGTCCCGGCGGATCAGCGGGGCATCGTCGTCGTCGGGGTGCCTGGGGTGCCCGACCGCGGCGGGTGCCTGACTCCATCGCAGACCCACACCCTCGAGGTCGAGGTGCCGGATCGCCGGCGACACCGCCGCCAGGGGATAGAACGCACTGAACAGGTCGGTACGGAAACCCGGGAAGAGTTCGGCCGACCTGACGGCGCCCCCCGGTTCCGGTTGCTGTTCGAGGAGGACGACATCCCAGCCGGCCTCCGCCAGGGTGGCCGTCGCGGCGAGACCGTTGGGCCCGGCTCCGATGACGACGGCGTCGACTGTCCGCACTGTCACGGCGTCAGGGTTTCGTTTTTCGCTCGGCGAGGAACGAGAGCCGGCGCAGGCACTCCAGATTTCGCGGGAGGACCGCGAGGTCCTGCGCCGTCCGCGGAACCCACTTCAGCGGTACGGAGGCGGCGGCCTCGGACATCTGGAGGTGGCAGCCGGATCCACGCGGCTCCAGTCGCAGTCGCACAACAGCCTTCGTGGGCGTCACCTGGGCCAGCAGCCGAAGTTCACGATTCTCTTCGGCGAAGAGGACCTCGGTGGAGTCGTCGATCAACGCGGGCCAAGCGCCGACGGAATGGTGCAAACGACTTCCTACGGCGGGCCAGTCGGCGGAGACGGCACGCATGCGTGACGCTCCGACCACCCAAGACGGGTACAGCCACCCGTTGGCGAGAACGGACCACACGTCCGAAGCCGAAGCCGACGTGTCGCAATGTGCCTCGATGACGACCACTCCCTCGAACGAGTACCTCACGGACTCCCTGCGCTTACCCACGTACCCCGGATCGAAAACGTGAGCTACGCAATGGTCGCCACGGACCGGGCACTGTGGTTTGCTCGAGCCTATGTCTTCGGAATCCTCCACCGCCGTCAGAGCAGCGCTGTTCGACGTCGACGGCACCCTGGTCGACTCCAACTATCTGCATGTCCGAGCATGGCAACGGGCGTTCCGGGAAGTCGGGCACGACGTGGACGCATGGCGGGTGCATCGCGCGATCGGACTCGATTCGTCACTTCTTCTGGAATCGCTACTCGGCGACCACGCGGACACGCTCGGGGACCGCGCGAAGGACCTCCACAAGACGTATTACCTCGGTGCGCGGGACAGCATGCGGCCGCTGCGCGGTGCCCGGGCACTGATCCGCGAACTGCACGGGCGCGGTGTGCAGGTCGTCCTCGCCACCTCCGCCCCCGAGGAGGAGCTGGACGTGTTGCGGGAGATCCTGTCGGTCGACTCGTACATTGCGCACACCACGTCGTCCGAGGACGTCGATCACGCCAAACCGGATCCCGGAGTGGTTCGCGCAGCGATGGACCGCTCGTCCACGTCCTCGGACACTGCGGTGATGGTGGGCGACGCTGTGTGGGACGGCAAGGCGGCGTCCCGGGCCGGTGTCACCTTCGTCGGTCTCCTCAGCGGGGGTATTTCCCGCGCCGACTTGACGGAGGCCGGCGCGGCGGCGGTGTTCGAGGACGCACAGGACCTACTGGACAACCTCGAGTCCAGTCCGCTGGCGAAACTGCTGGTGTCCTAGGCTCCGCGCGACGACCACGCCTGCGCGATCCCGGGATACGTCTGCGCGATCTCGTCGACACGCTCGTCGGTCGCGGAGTCTATCTCGGCCCGATGGCGCTGCGCTGTGACCAACGGCCCCGCGGATCCCGAACCTCCGGCAGGCGCGTCCGCCTCCCATTCGTGGATCACCTCGTCGAGGCGAAGTGCGACGAATTCCTTCTTACTCTCAGTCATCATCTTTCCTTTCGTTGCGTCGTGCCGAAAAACGCCGTGGTTTCACGACTGTGCTCCGACGCCCTCGCCGGCCGCGAACCGTGATTCCGAATCGGTGACCAGCCCGATCGACACGAGTGGGCGGGGGAAGAGCAGATCGGTGAGGTAGGCGAGAGCGACCGCCCAGCGATTGGCGGCGTTCGGCATCGCGTAGAGGTGGTAGGCGCGCGTGACCACCTTCGCGAGGAACCCCGACAGCTGGATGCCGAGGGGGTTCGCGACGGCGAACCCCGGGCCGAGATCGACGACCAGGCCCATGTCGCGATGGCTGTACGGTTTCGGGTCGCCGACGCCCAGGCTTGCCGCGACGTTGCGGGCCAGGGCCTGTCCTTGCCGGACGGCGTGCTGGGCGGTGGGAGGGGTGACCGATCCGCTGTTCTTCGGATCGGGAACAGCCGCGGCGTCGCCGCCCGCGAAGACGTCGGGATGCCCGTCCACCGAGAGGTCGGGGCGCACCGTCAACCTCCCCTTCTCGGTGGGTAATCCGAGCGTGTCGATGAGGGGGCCGGCGGTCACTCCCGTCACCCAGGCGACGGTGCGGGTCGGGATCACGGTGCCGTCGTCGAGCGTGACATGTTCGGGTCCGAGTTCTGCGAGGGTGGTTTCCAGGCGCACGTCGATGCCGCGGGAACGCAGCACGTCCAGCACCTTGCCGCCCAGCTTCTCCCCCACCTCCGGCATCACCGTGTCGGCGGCGTCGAGCAGCAGGAAACGGATCTTCGCGGGGTCGAGGTTTCGCCGCGCGGCCGCTTCGTCGGCGAGGGCGCGCAGCTGTGCGGTGAGTTCCGTGCCCGCGTAGGACGCACCCACCACGACGACCGTCCGGCGGGCGTCGGCGACCGAAGGGTCGGTGTCCCGCTCGGCGAGTTCGATCTGGGTGAGAAGCTGGTCGCGGAAGTACAGCGCCTCGGCCGGCGTCTTCAGCCCCCTCGCGTGCTCGGCGAGCCCGGGAATGTCGAACAGGCGGGTCACCGATCCGGGGGTGAGCACCAGCCGGTCCCAGGCCACGTCCTCGACGCCCTGCTCGCAGTCGGTCACGTGCACGGTGCGGGCTCCGAAGTCGACGGAATCGACGCTGCCCTTCACCAGTTCGACGTGCGGCAGCGCCTCGGACAGAGGAACGGTGACGAACCGAGCGTCCAGGATTCCGCCCGCCACCTCCGGCAGGAGCGGGGTGTACAGCATGTAGTCGTGTGGCGCGATCATGGTGATGCGGGCATCGGTCCCCCGGAGGCGCCGCGCGAGAGCGCGTGCGCATTCGAATCCGGCGAAGCCGCTTCCCACCAAGACGATGCGAGTTGGTTCTCCAGCTGATTCGTGGGTCATACAGAACACTGTCCCCACCCTGGCCTCGAACGAAACAATCACCGGCGTCGCGGCGTCGCGGTGTGAGGACGGCGAATACGGGTACTCGCCGTACCGAGAGCGATCGACGGGATCGAATGCGAAGGGCGGGAACATGAGTGCCGTATCGAAGGCAATGTACAAACCGTTGGCGCTGGCCGCGAGTGTCGCCGGCGGAATCGCGGCCAGTGCGGTTTTCGGTCAGGTGTGGAAGCGTGTCGCCGGCGAATCCGAGGCTCCCGACCCCAAGGATCTCTCACGCAGCACCCGCGAGGTGCTGATCGCGGCGGCCGTGCAGGGCACCGTATTCGGCCTGGTCAAGGCGGCGGTCGACCGCGCGGGCGCGCGGGGGTACCGGAAACTGGCCCACGCCGACCCCAGGTAGATCGAGGCAGTTGTCACAGAACACCCTTAGGCTGAGCCGATGCGTACACGTTTCGCGGAAAACCTCGACAGCCTGTCCGGCGATCTCGCCTCCATGTGCCGGCTGTCCGTTACCGCGATGTCGGAGGCGAGCGACGCACTGCTGCAGGCAGACCTCGAGCTCGCCGAGCACGTGATCGACGTGAGCGGCGAGCTCGACGATGCCGCGGCGCACTGGGAGAAGCGCGCCTTCGCCCTGCTGGCGCTGCAGGCACCGGTCGCGCACGACCTCCGATTCATGGTCGGAGGCCTCCACATTTCCGCGGATCTGCACCGCATGGGCGGTCTCGCGGTGCACATCGCGAAGATTGCCCGCCGACGGCATCCCGACCACGTCGTTCCCGACGAGGTCCTGGAGGTGTTCACCGAGATGGGCGCCGTCGCCGTCGCGCAGGCGAAGGAAACCGAGCAGGTGCTGCAATATCGGGATCCCGAGCGCGCCCGCGGATTGCTGACGGCGGACGAGGCGATGGACGATCTCCATCGGAGCCTGTTCACGATCACCCAGGCCGAGGACTGGCCGCACGGTGTCCAGTCGGCCGTCGACATCACCCTGCTCGGCCGCTTCTACGAGCGGTTCTGCGACCACACGGTCGAGATCGGCAGGCGCGTCATCTTCCTCGAGACCGGCAGCCTGCCCGAACAATGAGGGCGACGCCCGGTCAGCTCAACCCTTCCTCCGCGGCCACCGAGGGCACCGGACCCCGGGTGTAGACGTCGAGGCGGAAGTCCGCGTCCCGATACGCCCCGGCACGGTGGAGGCCGTCGGTCGCCGCGACCGTCTCGTGCACCGCCCGGCCGGTCTGCGGATACTCGGGTACCGGATGCTGCCAGTGGACCGCCACGAGGGTGCCGCCCTGTTCCAGGGCATCGACGGCACGTCCCAGCGTGGTCGCGAGGTCGGCGGGGGTGAGGTAGTACAGCACCTCACTGAGCATCACGAGGTCGAAAGCGCCGGGTGGCCACGGGTCGAGCAGCGATGCCCGGCCGAGTTCCACCCGGTCGGCCACTCCTTCGCGCCGCAGACGGTCCCGTGCGCTCTCCAGCGCACGGGGAACCACGTCCGTTGCGACGACCCGGTCGCAGCGTCGTGCCAAGTGCGCCGTGAGCACGCCGATCGAGCACCCTGGTTCGAACGCCCGCCGATAGTGCGGGCGGGGCAGGACCGCGAGAGTGAGCGCGTACTTGCGGCGCTCGTACCATCGTTCGTCGAAGCCCCACGGGTCCGCCGATTCGGCATACATCGTTTCGAAGTAGCCGGGATCCATCGCGCTCACCACAGCACCCATTCCGTTGTCCGCATCAGTCTCGCGAGCACCCACGGCGGGAGGATCGCGGCGTCCCGCGGATCCTCGGACAACGGGAGGATCTGGGTGCGGAATTCGTCGACGGCACGGCGTTTGCGTGCCAGGATCTCCGCGGCCGGGGTCAGGACGCGTATCCGGTTCCAGGGCACCGCCGGATCGGCCGGCCGTGCCCAGTGCCACATCCAGACCGGATACTCCACCAGGCGGTGACCGGTCATCGAACATGCTTCTGCCGCAGCTCTTCCGGTGGCTTCGTGATCGGGATGGCCGTCGCCTCGCCAGGTGGCGAGCACCCACACCCTCTCCCCTTCTCCGGAGGTCGCGGTGAGCACGTCGACGAGGCGGGTGATGAGTTCGTGCTCGTGCGCGCTCACCGCGCCGTCCGGTATTCCGAGTCGCAGTGGTTCGCCGATACCCAGCAGTGCTGTCGCCTGGTTCGATTCCGCGATCCGTGCGGCGGCCAACGCGTCGGGCGTCAGCGTCGGCGAGTCGGGGTGGGACGCCGCACCGTCCGTCACCGCCACCACCATGACGGGAATACCGGCGGCCGCGGCGGTGGCCATCAGCGCGCCCACACCGAGTACCTCGTCGTCGGGATGTGGTGCGACGACGACCAACCGGTCGCACTCCGCGAGTGGAGCCGGCAGGAAGGGGGTGGACGCCAGCCACGGCTGCCATTCGTCCTCCGGTGTGCCGCGCGCGGCCACCGGGATCTCCCGGAATCTGGTGGCGTTGTCCACTGTCAGTCCTCCCCCGCGACAAGTGCGCCGAGTGCCGCGAGATCGCGCTCGGCGTGGGATTGCCGGATGTACACGAGTAGGTCCGCGACATTGCGGGCATGGCCGGCGTCCGTCGCGAGGGGCGCGGCGCCGAGCGCGCGGCCGACGCGGTCGATCACGTCGCTCGCGGTCCGCTCGATCAGCGCCCGCACCCGGAACGCGCGCGTCTGGGCGGACCTCCGATCGAGGGGACTCGCATCCACCTCCCCGGCCGCGGCCTCGAACGCCCATCGGGCCGCGCTGACGGCGACGTCGATCGCGCCGAGGTGCGCGAGCTGGTGACTGTCCGCGCGGCCACTCCGGGCTCGCACCCGCAGCGGTTCGGCGACGGCGAGCGCGCCCCCGAACCAGCACGCCGCGACCCCGATGCCGCCGTGCCAGAACCCGGGACGGTCGAGGTACTCGTCGGGCGCGCCGATCGGTCGCGCGGGAACGCCGTCGAACGTCACCGATTCGGTGTCGGTCGCCGCCATCCCCGGATTCCGCCAGCCTCCGTGGCCCGCCGCGACCCTCGGTTCCCGCAGGTCGACGGCGAACAGCCGGGGTTGCTCCCCGACTCGCGCCGTGACCAGGGCATGCGTGCACATCGACGCCCCGGAGCACCATGCCTTCGTCCCCCGCAGGCGCCACCCGGCCGCGTCGTGGGACGCGTCCAGCACGGGGTGCGGTGGCTCGCTGGCCCACACACCCCAGAACTCGTTCCGGCCGGCGCGGGTCCCGTCGACTTCGGCGAGGATCGCGTCCGCGTCTGCGTGTGCCTCGAGGAGCCGTCCGACCGAGAGGTCGTGGCGGCACCACTGCGTCAGCCGCGCCCATCGGGCTGCGGTCGACCCGCCGCCGGGCAGCGGCAGTTCCGCGTCCCCCGAACGGATGATCGCCCGCACTGCGGCGGCGGTGGGGCTGCTGTTCTGGGTCACGTCGGCGCTCATCGGTCCCGCAATCCCTCGAGGTACGTGGCGAACCCCTGCGGGGCTCGGGCCCCGACGCGCGCCGACGTCTCCACCGGGGCGTCGATACTCCACACCACGTTCGCTCCCCGCCCGACCATCCGCTGCACCAGATCCACGTCCTCGTGCGCGGGCAGTGCGGCAAAACCTCCCACCGCCCGATACAGATCCGCGGAGAATCCCAGCGACGCGCCGTGCACGTGCCCATGGGCGGCGCCGGACCGGTAGGCGCTGCCGTACCGCGACCGGACATGGTCGGGCCACCCCGACCAGTCGGTGACCGCCACCGTGCCCGCCACCAACTGCGCCCCACGACTCGCGTGCTGCAGGTGGGACGACAACCAGTGCGCGGGGACGCGCGAGTCCGCGTCCGTCGTGGCGAACCACTCGTGTGGGCGCGGGGCGACCGAGTCGAAACCCGCACGCCGGGCCGCGCCGACGTTCCGCGCACCCAGGACCACGACGTCGACGTCCGCCCTGCGGACGACGGCTTCGCTGCCATCGGTGCACCCGTCGAGCACCACCACCGTCGTGACCGGCACGGACACCGCCCCGGCAGCGGCCCGCACCCCCTCCAGACAACGCGGCAACAGCGCTTCCTCGTCGTGGGCGGGCACGACCACCGTGATGTGCTCGACGCGCATGACGTCCCTTCCTGATCACTCACTGTTTCCGGGTTCAGCAAGTACCCAGTCCGTCGTCAGGGGAACCACAGCCGTGGCACCGCCGAGACTGATTCGGGATCCGTCACCGCGGGTAACCTCCCGCCATGAAGGTCGCGGACAGCCCCCGCTATCGGAAGGTCACCCTCACCGTGGACGGTGAGGAACGGACCCTCGAAGTCGACACCCGCACGACGCTGCTCGACGCGCTCCGCGAGCATCTCGGGGTGACCGCACCGAAGAAGGGTTGCGATCACGGGCAGTGCGGCTCGTGCACCGTCCTCCTCGACGGCAGACGGGCCACGTCCTGCCTCACGTTCGCTGTCGCCCATGACGGTGACCGCGTCGTCACCGCACACGGACTGGCCGACGGCGACGTGCTGCATTCCGTTCAGCAAGCGTTCGTCGAGCAGGACGGACTGCAATGCGGGTACTGCACGCCCGGTCAGATCTGTTCGGCGATCGGGATGTTCGACGAGTTCCTTGCCCTGCACCCGAGCGCCGTCACCGAGAACCTGACCGCTCCGCCCGAACTCACCGACGACGAGATACGGGAGCGGATGAGCGGAAACCTCTGCCGGTGCGGCGCGTACCCGAACATCCTTGCGGCGATCCGGCAGGCGGCGGAGGCGTGATTCCCTTCGATTACGAGCGGGCCACCGACGTCGACAGTGCCGTCGCCACGGTCACGGGTGACCCGCGGGCGTCGTTCCTCGCCGGCGGGACCAACCTCGTCGACCACATGAAGCTGGGGGTCGCGCACCCGCATCTCCTCGTCGATGTGAGCCGTCTCCCCCTCGACGACGTCGTCGAACTTCCGGACGGCGGGCTCCGGATCGGGGCGGCCGTCCGCAACAGCGATCTCGCCGCGCACGACGTCGTCCGCGCCCGGTACCCGATGCTGTCGCGCGCGCTCCTCTCCGGTGCGTCGGGACAACTGCGCAACGTCGCGACCACGGCGGGAAATCTGCTTCAGCGGACTCGCTGCGCGTACTTCCAGGACGTCACGACGCCGTGCAACAAACGGGAGCCCGGCACCGGGTGTTCCGCGATCGGCGGTTACGTGCGCTACCACGCCATTCTCGGTGCGTCGGAGCACTGCGTCGCCGTGCACCCGTCCGACATGGCGGTCGCGATGACGGCGCTCGACGGTGTCGTGGTGGTGCGCAGTGCCGACGGTGAGCGGCGAATCCCGCTGAGCGAGTTCTACCGGCTTCCCGGAGACCGGCCCGACCACGACACCGTCCTCGCGCACGGCGACCTCGTGACCGCCGTGGAGCTGCCCCCGCCGCCTGACGGGAACCGGTCCGCGTACCGGAAGGTGCGCGACCGTGCCTCCTTCGCGTTCGCGCTGGTGTCGGTGGCCGCCGAGCTGACGATCGGGGATGCGTCGATCACGTCGGCCCGGGTCGCTCTCGGCGGGGTCGCGCACCGGCCCTGGCGCGCCACGCTCGCCGAGGAGGTCCTCGTCGGGTCGCCGGCCACGGAGGACACGTTCGCCGAGGCTGCTGCAGCGGAACTCGCGCCGGCACAACCGCTTCCGGGGAACGAATTCAAGGTCGCACTGACCCGGCGGATACTCGCGTCGGTACTTCGTTCACTCGCCGAGGAGGCGCGCCGATGACGCTCGTCGATCCGAAGGTGATCGGAACCTCCGCCGAACGGCTGGACGCCCACGACAAGGTGACCGGTACGGCGTTGTACGCGTTCGAGCACCCCGTGGAGGAGCCGACGTATCTGCATCCGATCCTGTCGACGATCGGACGCGGCCGGGTCACGGCGATGCACGCGGCCGACGCAGAAGCCCTGGACGGGGTGCTCGCGGTCCTGACGGTCTTCGATGCGCCCCGCCTCGCGGACACCTCGGACGGGGAACTCGCGATCCTGCAGGACCCCCAGGTCCACTTCCGCGGCCAATTCGTGGGTGCGGTGGTCGCGGAGACACCGGAAGTCGCCCGGCACGGCGCGAGCCTCGTGCGCGTCGACTACGACGTGGAATCCCACGACACCGACTTCCATTCCGGCCGAGACGATCTCTACGCCCCCGAGGACGTGAATGCGGGGTTCCCGACCGACACCGAGGACGGCGACGTCGACGCGGCACTGGCCGCCGCCGCTGTCACGGTCGATCAGGTGTACTCCACCGCGATGGAACACAACAATCCGATGGAACCGCACGCCGCCATCGCCCGGTGGACCCCGGGCGGCAGCGGACCGGTTCTGACGCTGCACGATTCGACGCAGGGTGTCCACTCCGTGCGGCAGACGCTGGCACCGCTGTTCGGACTCGAAGTCGAGCAGATGCGGGTGATCGCCCCGTACGTCGGCGGCGGCTTCGGCTCCAAGGGTCTGCCGCACGCGCACGACGTGCTCGTGGTGATGGCGGCGCAGCGGGTGGAAGGCCGGCCGGTGAAGTTCGCGCTCACCCGGCAGCAGATGTTCGCCCTCTCCGCGTATCGCACGCCGACGGTGCAGCACATCCGGCTCGGGGCGGATGAGGACGGCCGGCTGACCGCGCTCGCCCACGAGGCGATCGTGCAGTCCGCGAAGATCAAGGAATTCGCCGAACAGGCGGCGGTCCCGTCGCGGCTGATGTACTCCGCGGGCACCCGGTACACCACCCATCGTCTCGCGTCCCTCGACGTGCCCGCCCCCTCCTGGATGCGTGCCCCCGGCGAGACCCCGGGCATGTTCGCGGCCGAAGTGGCGATGGACGAACTGGCCGAGGCCTGCGGACTCGACCCGATCGAACTGCGGATCCGCAACGAACCCGGGGTCGACCCGAGTACGGGCCGCCCCTGGTCGGGGCGGCGCCTCACCGACTGCCTGAGGGAGGGCGCCCGGCGTTTCGGGTGGGCGGACCGCAACGCGACGGCGTCGGCCCGGTCGGATTCCGAGTGGCAGGTGGGGATGGGCGTCGCGTCCGCAACGTATCCCGCGAACACGTCACCGGGGTCGGTTGCCCGGATCGTGTACGAATCCGACGGCACGTACACCGTACAGATCGGGTCGGTCGACATCGGTACCGGCGCATGGACCGCGCTCACGCAGATCGCGGCCGACGCGCTGGGCTGTCCCCTCGACGCGATCGTCCTGCAGATCGGCGACACGAATTTTCCGTCGGCGACCGTCGCAGGCGGCTCCACGGGTACCAGTTCCTGGGGCAGTGCGATCGTCGCGGCGGCCCGGTCGTTCCGGGACGAGCACGGCACGTCCCCCGCCCCGGGCGCGGAGACGAGTGCGGGGACGCCCGACAACCCCGACGCCGAGAAGTTCGCGCTCCACTCGTTCGGTGCCCACTTCGTGGAGGCGCACGTCCACCGGGACTCCTGCGAGATCCGCGTCGAACGCATGCTCGGGGTGTTCGCGATCGGCCGGGTGATCAACGCCCGCACGGTTCGGTCGCAACTCCTCGGCGGTATGGCGATGGGGATCTCGATGGCGTTGCACGAGAGCAGTGTGAACGACCCCCGGTTCGGTCACGTCGTCACCCAGGACCTTGCCTCCTATCACGTCAGCACGCACGCCGACATCAGGTACCTCGACGCGGTGTGCCTCGACGACGTCGACGAGCACGCCAACCCGATGGGATCGAAGGGCGTCGGTGAGATCGGCATCGTCGGGGCCGCGGCCGCGGTGGCGAACGCTGTTCGTCACGCCACCGGGGTCCGGGTCCGGAAGGTGCCGATCCACCTGGACGATCTGCTGCCCGGGTGATCGACCGGGACTACCGCACGTCCCACGCCTGCGCGAGGGACGTGCGCAGGTGACTTTTCATCGCACGGATCTTCTGGACATCGGTGGATTTCGGTGCGAGTCCCTCGAGTACGAGTTCCATGAAGCGTCGGCGGCTGACACCGAATCGCTCCAGCAGTTCCGCCGCGCTGGCACCACCGAACGGTGCCCACTGGATCGCGAAGCTGATCATCCACCGGGCATCCGAGCTCACCGAGTGCATCTGCGCGAGCAGATCGCACCGGCGAAGCGCCAGGCGCAGCCACTCGGTGCCGAACGCTTCCTCCGGTTCGTCCGCGGTCTGTGTCGTCACGCCGATCACCGCTGACCGGCGGAGCGGACCGCGAACACCGGCAACTGTTCCGCCCTCGACGCGGGGCGGAACTCGACGCGAACCGGACAGTCGGACGGTGCCGGGACGTCGCCGTCGATCCAGGTGTAGACCCACGGCCCCTCGTCGAGTTCGACGATCGCGATCGTGCACGGGACGAGACCACGGTCCACCTCGTTCACCTCACGGTGGACCACCTTCGAGGACACGATCGATCCGATGCCGCACGACGGGACCCGCTCGAGGTTCGAACCCTGACAAGCGGAGCAGGTGGCCATCAACGGCGCGAGCAGGGTCGTGCAGTTGAGGCAGCGTTGGATCATCAGTTCGCATTTCTGGGCGAGTCCCTGCCAGCGGGTCATGCCGTCCGTGGTCACGCCGTCACCCCCGTGAGTTCCTGCCCCACCACATCGTCTGCCATTCGGTTTCCCCCGATCCACACAAGACACCGGTCGGTGTGCGCCCGACAGAGAATCGGGGGCCGTGGAAGTTGGGGGTCGGGCTTTCGGTGTGTTCGGGGTTCAGTGGACATCGGGGGCCTCGGTCTGGAGCCGGATTGGGGGGACGCGTACGAGCATCCCGTCCGCGGCGGCGAAGTACAGCGGCTGAACGACCCGGGGACATACCTATTTCGTCCCGTGCAGGTGCCCGGTCAGGGGTGCGGGTCCTGTGCGTGTTCGACGATCCACGCCGCGATCTGGGTTCGCGAGTTGAAACCCAGTTTCGCGAGAATGTGCTCGACATGCCCCTGCGCCGTGCGCTGCGAGATCACCAGCCGGGCCGCGATCGCCTTGTTGGTGAGCCCGTCGGCGACCAGTTCGGCGACCTGCCATTCGCGTCGGGTCAGGTGCGTCGCCCCGTTCGACGCCGACACCGCCTCCGGCCGCTGCTCGTCGAGCGCGTAGGCGACCGCATCGTCGAACGACGTGTGCATACCGTGGTCGAAGGCGGCGTCGAACGCGCGGTCCCCGATCACGGCGCGTGCCTGCTGCTCGCATTCCGCGTGGTGGACGAGCAGGTTGGGGTAGACGGTGCTGGGGTTGCCGACGGTCTGCGCGACGGCCTCCGCGGCGCCCATCAGTTCGGCGGCCTGCTGGGCCCGGCCGGAGCCGACGGCGACCCAGGCGAGCACCTCGAGTGCCCCGCAGGCGCTGATCCGGTCGTCGACCAGATGCGAGAGCCGCAGCCCCTGCTTCACGTAGTCGTCGGCGAGGGCGAGGTGCCCGCGTTGCCACGCCGCCATTCCCGCCGCCCACAGCGACCAGCCCCGGTACACGGACTCGCCGTGGGCCTCGGTCAGGGCGAAGATCTCGGACCCGCACATCTTCGCCACTGCCCCGTCGCCCTGCATGCCGCTCACCAGCGCCAACCCGAGCAGTCCCCACGTCAATTGGAGCCGATTGCCCTTGTCACGAAATTCGGCGAGCGCATCTTCGAAGCATGCCCGTGCGCGCGGGAGGTCCCCGGCGAACATGGCGCAGCAGCCGGCGGCATGGACCACCAGGGCACGCATCAGCGTGTCACCGTTCCTCTCGGCGAGGACGGCGCCCTCGTCGACCAGTGCTTTCGCGGCCTCACGGTCGCCGTGCATGCCCGCGAGCACACTGTCGACGTACAGCGCCTCGATCCGTTCGCGGCTCGCGCCGCCCGGGTGCCGTCCCAGCAGCTGTCCGAGCCACCGGCGACCCTCGCGGAGCAGTCCGCGGGCGCGCCAGTACGGGTACAGGGCGGCGGCGATCCGCAGCCCCGTCTGGGCCTCCCCCGGCTCGGTCAGGCAGAAATGGAGGGCCGCCCGCACGTTCAGCGTCTCCGCGTCGAGCCGGCTGATCCACATCACCTGCCGGGGTCCGATCCACTCGGCCTCGCACCGCACCACCAGCTGCTCGTACCAGTCGCGGTGCCGCCGGCGCAGCGACACGTATTCCCCGGTCTCCTGCAGTTTCTCGCGACCGTAGTCGCGCACCGTCTCGAGCAGGTGGTACCGCACCGCCGGCCCCGACTCCTCACGGATCAGGATCGATTTGTCGAGCAACGACGCCACCACGTCGAGGACGTTCTCCACCGGCAGGTCGCCGGCGCAGATTCCCTCCACCGCGTCCAGTTCGAAGCCGCCGGCGAACACCGACAGCCTCGCCCACAGCTCGCGTTCCTCCTCGGTACACAGCTCGTGACTCCAGTCGACGCACAGCCGCAGGGTCTGCTGCCGGCTCGGCGCGCCCCGCGATCCGACCGTCAGCAACCGGTAGCGGTCGGTCAGCCGCTGCAGGATTTGTTCCGCCGACATCACCCGCAGCCGCACCGCCGCCAGCTCGATCGCCAACGGCAACCCGTCCAGCCGGCGGCAGATCCGGGCGACCGCCACATGGTTGTCCTCGGTGAGTTCGAACTCCGGCACCGCTGTGGCCGCCCGCTCGACGAACAACGTCACCGCCTCGTACTGCGGCAGGCCCTGCAGGGACGAGCGTTCGGGTTCGGGCACCGTCAGCGGCGGCACCCGCAGTACCGCCTCGCCGCCGATGGCCAGCGGTTCGCGGCTCGTCGCGAGGATCCGTAACTCCGGGCAGCTCCGCAACAACGTCTCCGACAACGCGGCGGCCGCGGCGACCACGTGCTCGCAGTTGTCGAGCACCAGCAGCAGTTGCCGGGTGGCGAGGTACTCGGTCAGCAGCACCTCCGGGTTCCCGGAGCGCTGCTCGCGCAGTCGCAGTGCCGCCGACACGGCGTCGACGAGTGTCGTGTCGTCGTCGAGCTCCCCCAGCTCGACCAGCCACACGCCGTCCTCGAATGCGCGGCTCGCATCGGCGGCCACCCGCAACGCCAGCCGGGTCTTCCCGACACCGCCGATCCCGGCGAGTGTCACCAGACGTGACACGGACAGCAGACGTCGCGCCTCGGTCACCTCACGGCGACGGCCGACGAAACTCGTCAGTTCGTGGGGCAGGTTTCCCACTGTGCCCTTCACTGCCGCCGGCATCACACCGTCACTCTCGACTCGCAGCCCCCTGCGCACACGGTACTCCCGGTGCGCGGCGGCAACGACGCTTTCGGCTGCGGGTCCGCGAGTCTCGGGGCCCCGCGAACCGGATCACCGCGTCCAGCGGGTGGGCGCCCAGCGACCGGTGTAGGACCGGATGCGGTTGGCGCGGCGGGCCGGCCGCCGAGTGGCGGCCTCGGTCAGGCTGTGCGGGATCATGGCGATCCGGGCGCCGTCGACCACGTAGGCGGCCCCGGTGACGAACATTGCGGCCGGCGCGGTCAGATACGACGCGACGGCGGCGACTTCCCGGTCGTCGGGGCCGAGCGATGCGAAGTCCGGTTCGACTGCGGGCACCACGACCGAGTTGACGGTGATCGAGTATCGCGCCAGTTCGGCGGCGAGGAGGCCGGTGACTCCGCCGAGCCCCGACGACGAGGGGGTGATGTTGACGATCCGGCCGCCCTCCCCGCCCGCGATCATGTAACGCACGGCGCGCTGGATGCACTCGACGGCGGTACTGCCGGGGCAGCTGACGAGAACGCCGATTCCGCCCAATTCCCGGGCGAACTCGTCGACGGCGGCCGCGGAGTCGGGCAGGTCGGCCAGATCCATGCGCTGCACGGCTGCGTTCACCGATCTGGACCGGACGTCGGCGGCGGTGGATTCGGCGCTGTCCCGGTCCGCGGCGTAGGCGAGGCCGATATGGAAGCCGTCGTCCGCGAGCGCCAGTGCGACCGCTCGGCCCATCGGCGAGTCCGATCCCGTCACGACTGCGGTGCGTGTGCTGGGGTGCATGACTTCGGAATACCCCCTGGTAGATCTGCTCAAACGCTCAACTATCGGACTGTGTACGGGCAGAACACAATCCGGCGACGAGCCGCACACGCAACCCGTCGCTGATCGCCGCCGCACCAATCAGCAGTTGGACGGCGCCGGGTCGCCCCGGAACCGGGCGTCGAGGTAGTCCAGGGCGGTCGGCAGGCCCAGCACGGCGGTGGTCAGGTGGTCGGGACTCGGGAACAGATCGGATTGCACCTTGGCGCCGGCGGCGCAGTATCGCGCGACGGTCGCCTCGATCGAGTCGACCGGGATGAGTACGTCTGTCGGGCTGTGCCATTCGAAGATCGGTGCGGTCGGAATACCTGGGTACAGCTCGACGCTGTTCTCGTTCAGCACCTCCCAGGCCTGCGGGCTGCTCATGAGGTCGGTAGTCTTGGCGACCTCCGTCGCGCTGCGACCGGCGCCGGCCGCCAGAATGCCGTTGGTGCACGCGTTGACCATCTCGTCGCGCATCGCCAGGCCGCGATCGTTGAGTTGCTCGCTGATCGGCAGGCGGTCCGGGTACTCACGCTCAAGTCCGAGTGCCGCCGCCATCGCGAGACCGAATGCCGGATGCGGTTGCATGCCGAGTCCGTTGGCCATCTTGCCGATGTTCATGGGCACACCGCCCTCGGCGACACCGACGATGTTCAGTTCCGGCGCGTACGTGGGTGCGAGCGCCGCGGCCCACGCCGACGCCATGCCGCCGCCGGAGTATCCGGCGAGCGCGACCGGGCTCTCCGCCACACCGAGTTCGGGCACCCGCTGAACCGCGCGGATGCCGTCCAGGGTGATGGTTCCGCCGAGTCTCGCGGCACCGTAGGCACTGTTCGGGCCGAGGTGGTCGGGAAGCGCGACCGTCCAGCCGCGCTGCAGTGCGAGGTTCAGTGCCGGCGCCTCCTTGATCTGGAGGTCGGGGTCGTTCGAGTACAGGGTCCGCGACGGCGCGCACCGCGGTCCGAGCGCGTTGATGATGTGCTGATACGACAGCAGCGGCCCGTTCACCGGCCGGGTGCGGGGTACCAGGACGGTGGTGACCGACGAGATCGGGTGGTCCTCCGAGTTGGTGGTGCGGTACTTCACCTGCCAGACGTCGGTGTCGGGGAAGGCGAGCAGCGGCGGCATCGGACGGACCGCGAGGGGCTCCCCGACCGCTGCAGCGGCCAGCCCCTGCGACTGCAGGTAGAAGGGGTCGGGGTCCGAGGCGGGATAGATCGGCACGGCGGCCGCGACTCCGACATTCGCGACGGTGATACAGGCGACGAATGCGGCGCACAATGCACCCGCGGTGAGGCTCGTGATACGTGCACGCTTCATGCCGCCTCCTAGTTTGCCTAGAGATCGATTGTTACCGAGTTCGCAGGAGATATCGGTATTCGGGCCCGCCCGTTACGGCAATGCAATGGACGGCGGGCCCGCCGCAACGAAAACGGGTCAATGCGTGCTCAGATAATCCTCGAGGACCGGCCCCACCACGGCCAGAACCTCGGGTTCGATCATCTGGTTGTGCTCGCACTCGATCTTCACTTCCCGGATGCCTCCGGTGACGGAACTCCGCCACTCCTCGGGTGAATGCTGGTCCGTCGACCCTGATCCGGCGGCGGTGAAGAACAGCAGATCCCCGTCGAACACCTGCGGGCGGAAGTTGTTCATGATCCGCGAGGAGTTCGTGAATCCGGCGCTGATCCGCTCGAGGTGCTGCGGCGTCAGTCCCGTCTTCTGCCCGAATGCGTCGTCCAGCAACTCGACAGCGCGCTCGTAGGTGATTTCCTCCCCGGAGACGGACTCGAGGTCCAGTCCGAGCCCGTGGAGCAACTCGGACACGGTGAGACTCTCCGGGCCCTGGTCGGTCCCGTTCGTCACGTAGCTGTCCATGACGGCCAGCGTGTCGACCGCCTCGCCTTCCCGCCGCAGTTCGACGGCCATCGCGTGGGCGATGACGCCGCCGAGCGACCAGCCCAGCAGGTGGTAGGGCCCGTACGCCTGGACCTTGCGCATCTCCAGCACGTACTGATGCGCCAGCTGCTCGATCGACTCGAAGCTCGGGCCGCCGCTGATGATCGGCAACTGCAGGCCGAACGCCGGCCGGTCCTGCGAGAGGTGCTGCAGGAGTCCCGCATAACCCCACGACAGGCCGATGCCGGGATGGATGCAGAACAGGGGCGGCTTCTCCCCTGTCGGCCGCAGCGGGATGACCACACCGAGCGCCTCGTCCACCGGCGACCCGGCCGCGTTCTCGGTGTCGACCCGCAGTGCCAGGCCCGCGGGTGTCGGGTCGAGGAACATGGACTGCAACGGGATCTGCCGTCCGAGGCGTTCCTGCAGCACCGTGATCACCCGGGTGGCGACGATCGAGTTGCCGCCGAGGTCGAAGAAACTGTCGGCGGTGCCGACCCGGTCGACGCCCAGCACCTCGGCGAAGGCCTCGACGATGATCCTCTCGGTCGCCGTCGTCGGGGCCCGGAAGGCCGCGCCGGTGGTGCCGAACTCGGGCGCGGGCAGCGCCTTGCGGTCGAGTTTGCCGACCGGGGTCATCGGGATCTGATCGAGGACGACCACGGCCGACGGGACCATGTGCGCGGGCAGGCGGTCGGCCGCGTGGGTACGCACCTCCGCCGGCTCGAGATCGTGTCCCTCGGCCGCCCGCACGTATGACGCGAGGAGCGTGTCGCCGGACGGTCCGGTGTGACCGATGGTGGCTGCGAACGCGACCGCGGGGTGGCGGGCGAGGACGGCGTCGATCTCACCGAGTTCGATGCGGAATCCGCGGACCTTCACCTGGAAGTCGGTGCGGCCGATGTACTCGATGGTGTGGTCGCCGCGCCAGCGCACCACGTCGCCGGTGCGGTACATCCGGCGACCGGGCTCCCCGAAGGGGCAGGCGACGAACCGTTCCGACGTCAGCGCCGACCGGTTGTGGTACCCGCGTGCCAGTCCGGGTCCGGTGATGTACAGCTCGCCGGGCACACCCGCCGGGACGGGCTGCAGGCGTTCGTCGAGGACCAGCGAACCGAATCCCAGTGCGGGTGCGCCGATGTTCACGACCCCACCCGGACGCATCGGGGCGCTGACGCTCGCCTGGATGGTGGTCTCCGTGGGCCCGTACCCGTTGTGCATGTTGCGGTGCCTGCCCCAGATCTCCACCAGTTCCGGCGGGCAGGCCTCACCGGCCACCGCGAGGACGCGGAGCGATTCGAGTCCCACGTCCTCGATGGACGACAGCGCGGTGGGTGTGATGAACGCGTGCGTCACCGCGTTGCGCCGGAACAGGTCCGCCAGCTCCGTGCCACCGAAGACGGTGGGCGGCACGATCACGACCCGGGCCGACGCCCCGAACGCCATCATCAGCTCGAAGATCGACGCGTCGAAGCTCGGGGACGCCAGATGCGAGACCCTGGAGTCGTGTGTGACCTGGAACCGTTCGTGTTCCTCCGCGGTGAGGTTGGCCATGCCGCGGTGAGTGACGATGACGCCCTTCGGTTTACCGGTCGATCCCGACGTGTAGATCAGGTACGCCGGGTTGGCCAGATGGAGCGGGCGCGTGCGGTCGGCGTCGGTGACCGGCGCCGAGGAGACGGCCGCGACCTGCTCGGCGAACGACTCGTCGTCGAGCACCAGCCACTGCACGGTGTCCGGCAGATTGTCGCGACGATCGGCGACGGTCAGGCCGACGGAGGCCCGGCAGTCGGTCAGCATGTAGTCGATGCGGTCCCGTGGGTAGGTCGGGTCGACGGGCACGAACGCCGCACCCGACTTCGCGACCGACCAGATCGACACCACTTCCTCGATCGATCGCGGCATACCGATGGCCACGAACGTCTCCGGCCCGACGCCTTGGGCGCACAGCACCCGCGCCAGCCGGTTGGACCATTCGTCGAGTTCGCGGTAGGTGACCTGCCGGTCCTCGAAGGACAACGCGATCGAATCGGGGTCGAGTGCCGCGGCGGCCGTCAGCAGGTCGGGCCACACCTCGGGGCGCACGTCGGGCTTGCCGCGCGCCGGGACCATCTCCTCGATCTCCGCGTCGTCGAGCAGCGGGAGGGTGCCGATCGGCCGGTCCGGGTCGGCGGTGACGGCCGCGAGGATCCGGACGAAGCGGTCCGCGATCGAGCGTGCCGTGGCGGGGTCGAAGAGGGAGACCGCGAAGTCGAGTCCGCCGGCGACACCCGCGGGCGCGCCGTCCTGATCGAACCGCTCGGCCAGGATCACCTCGAGATCCTCTTTCACCACCTTGGTTTCGAGGTCCACGTTCTCGACCCGCAGGTCCGGCAGTTCCAGTGTCGGGTTCTCGTTGTTCTGGAATTCGAGGGCCACCTGGAACAGGGGCGAGTACGACGTGGACCGGGTCGGGTTGAGTTCCTCGACGAGGCGCTCGAACGGCAGATCCGAGTGCTGGAACGCGGCCAGGTCGGTTTCCCGGATCTGCTGCACCAGTTCGGTGAACGTCGACGCCGGGTCGATCCGGTTCCGCAGGACCATGGTGTTGACGAACATGCCGACCATGTCGTCGAGGGCGGCTTCACCGCGCCCGGCGACGGGGGTGCCGATGACGACGTCGTCGGTGCTGCCGAGCCTCGACAGCAGAACGGCCAGCGCGGCGTGGACGGCCATGAACATGGTGGCGTTGTTGGCCCGGGCCAGTGCCGTCAGCCGCTGATGGAGGTCGGCGTCGATCGCGAACTCGACCCGATCACCCTCGAACGTCTGCTGGATCGGGCGCGGCCGGTCGGTCGGCAACTGGATGACGTCCGGCAACCCGGCCAGCGTCTCCGACCAGAACCGCAACTGCCGGTTGATCATCGATTCGGGGTCGTTCTCCGAGCCGAGTCCGGCGTGCTGCCACAGCGTGTAGTCGGCGTACTGGACGTGCAGCGGATCCCACTGCGGGCCGTCGCCGCCGAGCCGTGACGTGTACGCCACCATGACGTCGCGGGCGAGCGGCGCCAGGGAGAATCCGTCCGCGCTGATGTGGTGCACCACGATCGTCAGCACGTGAAGGTCGGGCGCAATCCGGAACAGGGCCGCCCGGACCGGCACGTCGGTGCTGACGTCGAACCCACGGGACACCAGATCCATGATGTGCCGCGGCAGGTCCTCCGCCGCCACCGCGACGGTGTCGACGTTCGGTTGCGCCTCGGCGGCGGGCAGGATCCGCTGGGTCGGTTCGTTGTCGACCGTCGGGAAGACGGTGCGCAGCGTCTCGTGGCGTTCGAGGACGTCGGCCATCGCCAGCCGCAGGGCGTCCTCGTCCAGGGTTCCGGTCAGTTGGACGGCCAACGGAATGTTGTAGGCGGGTGAGGACGTGTCGAACTGGTTGAGGAACCACATCCGCTTCTGCGCCAGCGACAGCGGAATCCGGTCGGGCCGTTCTACCGGTGCGAGTGCGGGGCGGGCGCCGCCGCTCACGCTGTCGGCGACTCGTGCGGCCAGTGACCGAACGTCGGGCGCCTCGAACAGGGCGCGCACACCGATGTCGGTGTCGAGGGCGTCCCGCAACCGTGCCGTGACACGGGTGGCGACCAGCGAGTTTCCGCCGAGATCGAAGAAGTTGTCGTCGATGCCGATCCGTTCGATACCGAGGACGTCGGCGAAGATGTCCACGATCTTGCGTTCGAGATCGTTGGTCGGCGGCTGGAACTCGGTGGTGGTGACGTGGAACTCGGGTGCGGGCAGCGCCGACCGGTCCAGTTTGCCCACCGGGGTCAACGGGATCTCGTCCAGGAACATGACGCTCGTCGGCACCATGTGCGCGGGGAGCCGGGTCGACAGGTGCGCGGTCAGCTCGGCCGGGTCGATGCCGCCGGCCGTGTTGGGCAGCAGGTAGGTCACCAGCACCGTGTCACCGGACGGGCCGGGAACACCGAGGGTCGCGGCGAAGCTGACCCCGGGGAACGTGGCGATCTCGTTGTCGATCTCGCCGAGTTCGATGCGGAATCCGCGGATCTTCACCTGGAAGTCGCTGCGGCCCACGTACTCGACGGTGTGGTCGGCCCGCCACCGGACGATGTCGCCGGTGCGGTACATCCGCTCCCCTGCCTCACCGAACGGGTTGGCGACGAACCGCTGGCTGCTCAGTTCCGGGCGCCGGTGGTAGCCGCGGGCGAGACCCGCACCGGTGATGTACAGCTCGCCGGGCACTCCGACGGGCACCGGCTGGAGACGTGAATCCAGCACGAGCTCACCGACTCCGCGGATCGGGCCGCCGAGGGTGATGGGGTCGCCCACCGTCATCGGGTCGCTGATGTTGGCCATCACAGTGGTCTCGGTGGGGCCGTACGCGTTGGACAGCTGCCGGCCGGGCGCCCAGCGGGTCACCAGTTCCGGCGGGCACGCCTCGCCGCCGAACACGACGTGCTGGAACTCGTCGAGCCCCTCCGGGTCGACCGTGGACAGCGCCGCGGTGGTGACGAAGGCGTGGGTGACGTGTTCGGACCTGATCAGTTCGGCCAGTTCCGCTCCGCCGTACACCGTCGGCGGTGCGATCACCATCGTGGCGCCGACCCCGAACGCCTGCAGGTACTCGAACACCGACCCGTCGAAGCTGGGCGTCGAGAAGTGCAGTGTGCGGGACGTCTGCGCGGCGGCGAAACGCTGACGCTGGTCCTCGGCGAAGTTGTCGAGGCCCTCGTGGGTGACCACGACGCCCTTCGGCTTGCCCGTCGAACCGGAGGTGTAGACGATATAGGCGGCGTTGTCGAGGCTTATCGGCGACCGTCGATCCGAATCTGCCACCGGCAGAGCTGGTTTCGACTGGCAGGCCTTCTCGAACTTGGGCGAGTCGAGCTGCAGCCACGGCACCGAGTCGGGTAGCGCCTTCTCGTACGCGGCCATGGTCAGTCCGATGGTGGCGCCCGAATCGGTGAGCATGTGCTCGATTCGGTCCATCGGGTAGTTCGGGTCGACGGGGACGAATGCGGCGCCCGTCTTGGCCACCGCCCACACGGCGAGTACCGACTCGATCGATCGGGGAATGCCGAGCGCCACGAACGTCTCCGGGCCCGCGCCGCGGGAGATGAGAACTCGGGCGAGCTGGTTGGAGCGTTCGTTGAGTTCCCGGTAGGAGACGTTGCGGCCCTCGAACGTCAGTGCCGTGCGGTTCGGATCCAGGGCGGCGGCGTCCTCGAAGATCTGCGGCAGCGTCCGGACGGAGAACCCGGGGCGGCCGCGTACCGGCGCGAACTCGGCGAGTTCGGCCTCGGTGAGCAGTTGCATGTGAGCGAGCGGAATCTCGGGCCGGTCGGAGAGGGCGTCGAGCACCCGCTGCAGCCGGTCCGCGATCTCGTCGACCGTGCTCTCGTCGAAGACCTCGGGGAGGTACTCGAACTTGAAGTTCAGCCGCGCGTCCCCGGAGGCGACGACGGCGAGCGGGTAGTGCGCGGAGTCCTTGCCGTCGATGCCGGTGACGAACATCCCGGCGATGTCGGTCTGTTCCGTCAGCCCCGCCTCGTCCACCGGGTACGACTCGAACACGGTCAGCGTGTCGAAGGCACCGCCGCCGCCGACCGCCGACTGGATGTCCGTCAGGCCCAGGTAGTGGTGATCGAGCAGCGCGGCCTGTTCGCTCTGCACACGTTCGAGCAGCTCGCCCAGTGATTCCCACGGGTCGAGGGTCACCCGCACCGGCAAGGTGTTGATGAACAGACCCACCATCGATTCGATGCCCGCGATCTGCGGCGGCCGGCCCGAGACCGTCCCGCCGAACACCACGTCGGAGCGGCCGATCAAGCCGCCCAGCACGATTCCCCACGCCGTCTGGACGACGGTGTTGAGGGTGAGCCCGCGTTCGCGGCTCAGGTCCCGCAACCGGGTGGTCTGCTCCTCCGACAGTGTGAAGGCGGTCTCCTCCGCGACAACGGAGTGCGCCTCACCCCGCTCCAACGGGGCCAGGAGGGTCGGCTCCTCGACCCCGTCGAGCGCGGTGCGCCAGGCGTCGAGGGAGTCCGTGGTGTCGTGGCGCTTCATCCACGACAGGTAGTCGCGGTAGGAGTGGACCCGCGGCAGCAGGCTGCCGTCGGCGTCCAACGCGTACAGGGTCAGCAGGTCGCGGATGACCAGCGGAGTCGACCAGCCGTCGAGCAGGATGTGGTGGTTGGTCAGGATCAGCCGGTAGTCGTCCTCGGTCAGCCGGACGAGGGCGAGACGCAGCAACGGCGCGTTCGCCATGTCGAACTTCACCGACCGGTCCTGTGCCACGATCCGGTCGTATTCGCGGGTGGTCTCGTCGGGGTCGAGTGCCGAGAGGTCGAATTCCGACCACGGCAGTACCACGTGCTGCTGGATGATCTGTGCGGAGGCGCCCGCACTGTCGTGGACGAACGCGGCCCGCAGGTTGGGGTGCCGGTCCAGCAGGGCCTGCCCGGCCCGGCGGATCCGGTCCGGGTCGATGTCGCCGCGCAGTTTCAGCGCCAGCTGCACCAGGTACGGGTCGACCGTGGCGTCCGAGAACTGGGCGTGGAACAGCAGCCCGGACTGCAGCGGTGACAGCGACCAGATGTCCGACAGCGCCGGGAACCTGGCCTCGAGCCGGTCGATCGCGTCCTGGTCGAGGGTGACCAGGTCGAGGTCGGACGGGGTCACTCCGCCGGCGTCGGGCCGCGCGACGTGGGTGGTCAGCGCGGTCAGCGCCTGAACCCACAGATCGGCGAGCGCGCGGACCTCGGACGGGGTGAGGACCCCGGTCGGGAACGCCCACGTGGCCCGCAGCCGGTTGCCGTCGGCCCCGGTGCCGGTGACGGCGTTGATGTCGAGCGCCGACGCCACCGGGATGTCGGAGGCGGGAATGTCGTCGAGCTTCGTGTCCGTCACCGGAACCCAGGCGTGACCGTGGATGTCGGTGGACGTCGCGCCGCCCAGCCGGCCCAGGTAGTTGAACGTGACCTGCGGCTTCGCCAGCGCCCGCAGCTGATCGGCGCTCTCCGGGTCCAGGTAGCGGAGCATGCCGTAGCCGATGCCGTGGTCCGGGATCGCGAGCAGCTGCTCCTTGATCGCCTTGACCGCGGACCCGGCGGCCTTGCCACCGGCGAACGCGTCGTCGAGGTCGATGCCCGACAGGTCCAGGCGCACCGGGAACATTGCCGTGAACCAGCCGACGGTGCGGCCCAGATCGGCGCCCGGCAGCACCTGGTCCTCGCGGCCGTGGCCCTCGAGGCTGACCAGCGACTCCCGGGTGAAGTCGCCGTGGGTGCGCCGCCACTGGGCCAGCGCCAGCGCCAGCGCGGTGAGCAGTCCGTCGTTGACGCCGCCGTGGAACGCCTCGGGCACACGGGTCAGCAGTGCGTCCGTGACGTCGGCGGGCACCTCCACGGTGACCTTCTCGACCGTCCCCGCCACGTCGATCGCGGCGTCGAGCGGACGCGATCCGATCAGCGGGTCGTCGGCTTCGAGCACCCGGCGCCACAGTTCGATCTCGTCGGCGCGGTCGCGTGTCGCCTCGACGAGTCCGTGCGACCAGCGCCGCATCGACGTGCCGACCGGTTCGAGGGCCGGTTCCTGACCCGCGGAGATCTGCGCCCACGCGGTCGCGAGGTCGGGGACGAGGATCCGCCACGACACACCGTCGACCACGAGGTGGTGCGCGACGACCAGCAGCCGCCCGCCCTCGTCGCCGGCGTCGAACCACACCATCTGCAGCATCACCCCGGCCTCGGGGTCCAGTCGTCCTGCCGCGGCATCGAGTTCCCGGGTGGCGGTCTCGGCGAATCCAGAACCGACCACCGACGCGACCTCGACCCGGTGCAGCACGTCGTCCACGTCGACCGCGCCCACGGCCTGTACCTCGATCCGCCACTGCGGCTCGGCACCGAGGAGACGCGCCCGCAACATGTCGTGGTGATCCACGACGGCCGCGATCGTGCGCTTCAGCAGCGTCTCGTCGGCCGCGGCGGGCAGGGAGAGCAGCGCGGTCTGGGTGTAGCGGCGGAAGTCGCCGCCCCGTTCGAGCAGCCACGCGGTGATCGGGGTGACCGGCATCTCGCCGATCCCGCCGCCGGGCAGTTCGTCGAGCACGACGATGTCGGCGGCGCCCGCCCAGGAGGCGGCCTCGGCGAGCGCGGCAACGGTCTTGGCCTCGAACACGTTCCGCGGGGTGAGCACCACACCCGCCGCCTTCGCGCGGGCCACCAACTGGATCGACATGATGCTGTCGCCGCCGAGTGCGAAGAACGAATCGTCCACACCCACCGATTCCAGACCGAGCACCTCGGCGAACAGACCGGCGAGGACTGTTTCCATCTCCGTGGCCGGGGCGCGGCCCGCCGACACCCGGGCCCCGAAGTCGGGTTCCGGCAGCGCGCGGCGGTCGAGTTTGCCGTTGCTCGTCAACGGCAGCGCGTCCAGCACCACGAGGGTGGCGGGCACCATGTACGAGGTGAGCTGGGTGCCGACGAATTCGAGCGCCGAGGACACCTCGACGGTGGCGCCGGATTCCGGAACCACGTAGCCGATCAGCCGGTGACCGCCGTGCCCGTCGCCGCGGGTGAGGACGACGGCCTGGGCGATGCCGCGGTATCGGAGCAGCGCGGATTCGATCTCGCCGAGTTCGATGCGGAACCCGCGGATCTTCACCTGGAAGTCGCTGCGGCCCAGGTACTCGAGCTGGCCGTCGGTGTTCCAGCGCGCCAGGTCACCCGTGCGGTACATCCGCGCCCCGGGACGGAGCGGGTCGGCCACGAACCGGGTCGAACTGAGCCCGGCCCGGCCGAGGTAGCCGCGGGTCACCTGGTCACCCGAGACGTACATCTCCCCGATGGTGCCCGGGGGAACCGGGTGCAGGCGCCGGTCGAGGACGTGCACGTGCAGCCCGGCGATTCCGCGGCCGATCACGCTGGCCGACGCGGACTCGGCGAACTCGCGGTCGAGCGCCAGGTAGCTGACGTGGACCGTCGTCTCGGTGATGCCGTACATGTTCACCAGGGTCGGGGCGGAGTCGTCGTGCCGCGAGTACCAGCGGCCGAGCTGACCGAGGTCGAGAGCCTCACCACCGAAGATCACGTACCGCAGCGCGAGTGCCGCCGCGTTCACGTCGATCTCCGAGACGATGCGGTCGGTCTCGGCGAGCTGATAGAACGCGGTCGGGGTCTGGTTGAGGACGGTGACCTGCTCGTTCCGCAGGAGTTCGTGGAACATTTCCGGCGACCGCGCCGTGTAGTAGTCGACGACGACGAGTCGGCCGCCGTAGAGCAGCGGACCCCACAGCTCCCACACGGAGAAGTCGAATGCGTACGAGTGGAACATCGTCCACACGTCGTTCTCGTCGAACCCGTAGAGCGGCTGCGTGTTCGCGAACAACGTCAGCACGTTGCGGTGCGAGACGACCACGCCCTTGGGGCGGCCCGTCGACCCGGAGGTGTAGATGACGTACGCCACCGACGAGGAGTCGAGAGGTGTCACCCGGTCGGCGTCGGTGATCGTCGCCGGCGTCTGCTGCGCGAGGTCCGCGGTGGTCTCGGGGTCGTCGAGCAGGATCGCCGGGGTCTCCGAGTCGGGCAGAGCGGAGACGTCTCCCGTGGTGGTGATGACACAGTTCGGTGCGGCGTCCTCGAACACGAACGCCAGCCGGTCCGCCGGGTAGGTGATGTCGACGGGCAGGTAGCCGCCGCCGGTCTTGATCACCGCCAGCAGGGCGATGATCAGGTCGCAGGTGCGTGGGAGTGCCACGGCCACCAGCGTTTCCGGCCCCACTCCCTGGGAGATGAGCAGGCGGGCCAGTCGGTTCGACCGGGCGTCGAGCTCGGCGTAGGTCAGTGCCACATCCTCCGACGTCACCGCCGTGGCATCGGGGAACCGGGCCACGCTCTGCGCGAAGCGGTCCGCGAGGGTGTCGGTGCCCGCGTCGAGTCCGGCGGTGTTCCATTCGGTCGCCATCGCCGACCGCTCGGCGGCGTCGGTGATCACGATGTCACCGACCGGGGCGTGCGGGTCGGAGGTGACGGCGCCGAGGATGCGCAGGAACCGGTCGGCGAACGTACGGACGGTGCCGGCGTCGAACAGATCGGTGGCGAAGATGAACGACGCGGCGATACCCGACGCCACACCGTCCGCGTCGAATCCTTCCTCGACGCTGAGCTGCAGGTCGAACTTGGCGACCTCCAGATCGAAATCGACGGCGGCCGCGGTCAGTTCCGGGAGCTCGAGCCGCGGTGTCTCGTTGTTCCGGAACTCGAGCAGTGCCTGGAACAGCGGCGAGTGCGCGGTGGAGCGCTCCGGCGCGAGGACGTCGACGAGCCGCTCGAACGGCAGGTCCGAATGGTGGAACGCGGCCAGGTCGGTGGCCCGCACCTGATCCATCAGGGCACCGAAACCCTCTGCCGGGTCGACGGCGCTCCGCAGCACCAGGGTGTTGACGAACATGCCGACCATGTCGTCGAGTGCCGCGTCACCACGGCCCGCGATGGGTGTGCCGACCGCGATGTCCTCGGTGGACGACAGCGCGGACAGCAGCACCGACAGGGCCGCGTGGACGGCCATGAACATGGTGGAGTTGTGCTTGCGCGCCAACGCCGCCAGCGCCCGGTGCACGTCCGCCGGAATGGTGAAGTCGACCTGCGCACCGCGGAACGACTGCTGGACCGGTCGCGCCCGGTCGGTGGGCAGCTGCAGGAGTTCGGGCAGGTCGGCCAGCTGATCCGTCCAGTACCGGAGTTGCTGGGAGATCAGCGATTCGGCGTCGCTCTCGTCGCCCAGCAGTTGGAGCTGCCACAGCGTGTAGTCGGCGTATTGCACCGACAGCGGGTTCCACTGCGGTGCGCTCCCCGCGATGCGGGCCGCGTACGCGGTCATGACGTCCCGGGCGAGCGGGGTGAGCGAGAACCCGTCGGCGCAGATGTGGTGCACCACGATGACGAGCACGTGATCGTCGGGGGCGAGTGCGAACAGCGCCGACCGCATCGGCACGTCGGCCGTCACGTCGAAGCCGGCGGTCGCGAGACCGGCGATGTGCTCGCGGAGTTCGTCCTCGGACACCTCGACGATCTCGAGGTTCGGGGTCCACTGACCGGGTGAGAGCACCACCTGGGTCGGTTCGCCGTCGTGGGACGGGAACACGGTCCGCAACGATTCGTGGCGGACGAAGACGTCCGTCACCGCTGCACGCAGCGACTCCACGTCCAGGTGACCGGTCAGCCGCACGGCCAGGGGGATGTTGTAGGCCGCCGACGACGTGTCGAACTGGTTGAGGAACCACATCCTCTTCTGCGCCAGCGACACCGGCACGTGCGCGGGCCGCGGCATCGGGCCGAGCGGGATCCGGACGTGGGCGCCGTCCTGCGCGGGTGCGAATGCCGTCGACTCGATGAGGCGGGCCAGCTGATGGATCGTCGGTGCCTCGAACAGGGTGCGAACGCCGATGTCGGTGTCCAGTTCCGCGGTCAGGCGTGCGGCGACACGGGTTGCGATCAGCGAGTTTCCGCCGATGTCGAAGAAGTTGTCGTCGATGCCGACTCGTTCGATTCCCAGGACCGTGGTGATGACGTCGGCGATCGTGTGTTCGAGGACCGTCGACGGCGGCCGGAAGTCGTCCGACGTGGGCAGGAACTGCGGTTCGGGCAGCCCAGCCCGATCGAGCTTGCCGACCGGGGTCAGCGGGATCTCGTCGAGGATCATGATGCTGGACGGCACCATGTGCGCGGGCAGCAGGTTCGCCGTCCACTCCTTCAGCTCCGGCGGTTCGAGCACCGATCCGGCCTCCGGCAGCACGTAGGACACGAGCACGGTGTCGCCGGCGGGCCCGGGGCGCCCGAGGGTGACGGCGAACGACACGGTCGGGTGCGCAGCGAGCGCGCTGTCGATGTCGCCGAGCTCGATGCGGAAGCCGCGGATCTTCACCTGGAAGTCGGTGCGGCCCAGGTACTCGACCGTGTGATCGGACCGCCACCGCGCGAGGTCGCCGGTGCGGTACATGCGTTCGCCGGGTGGGCCGTAGGGGTTGGCGACGAACCGTTCGGCGGTCAGTGCGGCGCGTGCATGGTAGCCGCGGGCCAGGCCCTCACCGGAGATGTAGAGCTCGCCGGCGACGCCGACGGAGACCGGTTGCAGCCGCGAGTCGAGAATCACCTCGGAGACGCCGCGGACGGGGCCACCGATCGTGACCGTCTCCCCCACCTGCAGGTGGTCGCTGAGGTTGCTCATGATGGTGGTCTCGGTGGGACCGTAGCCGTTGTACATGGTGCGGCCCGGGGCCCAGCGGGTCACCAGTTCCGGAGGGACCGCCTCGCCGCCGGCGACCACGTTCTGGAACACCTCGAGACCGTCGGGGTCCACGGAGGCCAGCGCCGCGGGGGTGACGAACCCGTGGGTGACGCCCTCGGTGCGGATCAGCTCCGCGAGCTCCTCGCCGCCGTACACGGACGGCGGCACGATCACCATGGTCGCGCCGACGGCGAACGACAGGAGGTATTCGAGGACGGAAGCGTCGAAGCTCGGTGAGGAGAAGTGCAACGCCCGCGACGTCGAATCCGTCGCGTAGCGGGTCCGCTGTTCCTCGGCGAAATTGTCGAGGCCGCGGTGGCTGACCACCACGCCCTTCGGCTTGCCGGTGGAACCGGACGTGTAGATGACGTACGCCGGGTGCGCGAAGCGCAGGGGCACGACGCGGTCGTCGTCGGTCACGGGGTCGGTGGACATCGCCCGAATGGCGGCGTCGGTGTCGGGGTCGTCGAGGGTCAGCCAGCTGACCGTGTCCGGGAGCCGGCCGTGGTCGGCGTCCAGGCGGAGACCGAACGTGCACCCGGAATCCGTGACCATGTGCTCGACCCGCTCACGCGGGTAGGTCGGATCGACCGGAACGAACGCTGCGCCGGTCTTGGTGATCGACCAGACCGCGAGGACCGATTCGATGGACCGTGAGATACCCAGGGCCACGATGTCTTCCGGGCCGACGCCGCGGTCGATGAGCAGGCGCGCGAGCTGGTTGGACCGTTCGTCGAGTTCCCGGTAGGACATCCGGCGGTCCCCGAACACCAGCGCGGTCGCGTCGCCCGACGTCGCGGCCGTGTCGGTGAACATCTGCGGCAGTGTGCGCACGGAGCGGCCGGGCACGCCGCGGGCGGGAACCAGTTCGGCCTCCTCGGCCTCGGTGAGCAGGCGCAGCTGCGCGAGCTTCATCCCGGGGTGCTCGGCGAGCGCGATCAGCGCCCGGATGATCCGGTCGCCGATCCGCTCGACGTCGGCCCGGTCGAACAGTTCCTCGACGAACTCCAGCTTCAGCTGCAGATTCTCGTGCGCCGAGGCGATCAGCGCGAGCGGGTAGTGGGCGGCGTTCGCGCTGTCGTGCACGTCGAGGACGTGCATGCCGGCGATGTCGGTCTGATCGGTCAGCCCCTCCCGGTCGACGGGATACGACTCGAACACGGTCAGCGTGTCGAAACCGGCACCGGGACCGGCCACCGACTGGATGTCCGTCAATCCGACGTAGTGGTGGTCCAGCAGCGCGGCTTGCTCGCCCTGAATGCGTTCGAGCAACTCCCCCAGCGTTTCCCGCGGATCGAGAACCACCCGCACCGGCAGGGTGTTGATGAACAGACCCACCATCGACTCGATCCCGGCGATCTGCGGAGGCCGACCCGACACCGTCCCACCGAAGACCACGTCGGAGCGGCCGACCAAGCCGCCCAGCACGATTCCCCACGCGGTGCGGATCAGGGTGCTCAAGGTCAGACCGTGCTCGCGTGCGAGCACACTCAGCTGATCGGTGCGGTCGACGTCGAGTTCGACGAGCAGTTCACTGGACTGCGTGTCGCTCTGGACCGACGCGTCGGCAGGGGCGAGCAGCGTCGGCTCCTCCACCCCGGCGAGGGCACGCTGCCACACACCGAGAGAGTCCTCGGTGCTGCGGTGCGACATCCAGGCGAGGTAGTCGCGGTACGGGTGCACCCGCGGCAGCGCCGTGGCGTCACCCTCCGTGGCGTACAGGGTCAGGAGGTCGCGGATCAGCAGCGGCATCGACCAGCCGTCGAGCAGGATGTGGTGATTGGTGACGATCAGGCGCTGCTCGTCCCCACCGATCTGGATCAGCATGAACCGCAACAGCGGCGGGGTGGCCATGTCGAACCCGCGGCGCCGATCGGCGTCGAGGAGTCGCGCGATCTCGGCTTCGCGGCTCTCCGCGTCGAGACCGGACAGGTCGATCTCCGTCCAGGGCAGTTCGGCGTACCCGTGGATCGCCTGGACGGGGGTGCCGCCCTCGTCGTACACGAACGACGCCCGCAGGTTCGCGTGCCGGTCGAGCAGGGCCTGCCCGGCCACCCGCATGCGGGACGGCACGGCACCGCGCAGTTCGAGTGTCACCTGCACGGTGTACGAGTCGATCGTCTGATCGGCGAGCAGTGCGTGGAAGAGCAGTCCGGACTGCAGCGGCGACAGTGACCAGATGTCGGACAGTGCCGGGAAGCGCAATTCGATGCGGTCGATGGCGTCCTGGTCGAGGCTGACCAGTTCGAGGTCGGACGGGGTCACGCCGCCGGCGTCGGGGCGGGCCGCGTACGTCGTGAGCGCGGTGAGCGCCCGGACCCACAGTCCGGCGAGTTCGCGGACATCGGCGACGGTCAGGACACCGGCCGCGTACGCCCAGGTGGCGCGCAGCTGAGGCCGGTCCTCCACCTCGGTGGTGACCGCGTTGACGTCGATGGCCGAGGTGACCGGGGTGTCGAGGTCCTGCGCACGATCCATGTCGACTTCACCGGTCGGCGTCCAGCCGGCGCGGGTGGCCGCCTCGGACAGGTCGGCGGCGAAGCGTCCCAGGTAGTTGAAGCTGATCTGCGGCAGCGAGCGCGCCGCGAGCAGCGGTGCGGTGTCGGCGTTGAGGTACCGCAGCATGCCGTAACCCATGCCGTGGTCCGGGATCGCGAGCAACTGTTCCTTGATCGCCTTGATCGCGGATCCGGCGGCCTTCCCGCCGTCGAACGCGTCGTCGAGGTCGATGCCCGACAGGTCGAGACGCACCGGGAACATCGCTGTGAACCAGCCGACGGTGCGGCCCAGATCGGCGCCCGGCACGACCTGATCTTCACGGCCGTGTCCCTCGAGGCTCACCAGTGTCCCGTCGACGGACCTGCCGTGCAGGGTGTGGCCGCGGGTGCGCCGCCACTGGGTGACCGCCATCGCCAGCGCAGTGAGCAGTCCGTCGTTCACGCTGCCGTGGATCGCCTCCGGCAGAGCCGTGAGGACGGCCTCGCTGACCTCGGCGGGCAGCTGCACCGTGACGCGGCCGACGGTCGCGTTGACGTCGATGTCGGGGTCGAGCGGACGGCTGCCGACGAGCGGGTCCTCGCAGTCGAGGATGCGTTGCCACAGGTCGAGTTCGCCTGCCCGGTTCGTCGCCTCGTCGACCAGTCCGTGCGCCCACCGGCGCATGGACGTGCCGACCTGTTCGAGGATCGGTTCCTGGCCTGCAGAGATCTGCGCCCACGCGGTCGCGAGGTCGGGGACGAGGATGCGCCACGACACACCGTCGACGACGAGGTGATGCGCGACGACGAGCAGGCGGCCACCGGATTCCCCGGCGTCGAACCACACCACCTGCACCATGACGCCGGCCGCGGGGTCGAGCCGGTCCAGCGCGGCGTCGAGTTCCGCGATCACCGTCGCCGCGAACACCGGGGTTCCCGGGGCCGTGGACACGGCGACCCGGCGGATCAGGTCCTGCGCGTCGACCGCACCGACCGGGCGGACGGCGAGATGCGAGTCCTCGGCGGAGACGATCAGCTGCGCGCGGAGCATGTCGTGCCGGTCGAGGACGGCTTGGAACGTGGCGATCAGGGGTTCGAGTTCGCGGAGGTTCGGCGGTGCGGTCAGCAGCGCGGACTGCGACATCCGGTTGAACTCGCCGCCCCGTTCGAGCAGCCACTTCGTGATCGGGGTGGTCGGCATGTCGCCGACTCCGCCACCGGGCAGTTCGTCGAGCACGACGATGTCGGCGGCGCCCACCCACGACGCCACCGCGGCGAGACCGGCAACGGTCTTGGCCTCGAACACGTCCCGCGGGGTCAGGATGCTGTCGCCGCCGAGGGCGAAGAACGAGTCCTCGACACCGGCGGATTCCAGACCGAGGACCTCGGCGAACAGTCCGGCGAGCACCTCTTCCATCTCCGACACCGGCGCGCGGCCGGCCGACACCCGGGCCCCGAAGTCCGGCTCGGGCAGCGCGCGGCGATCCAGCTTGCCTGCGGGAGTGAGCGGCAACTCGTCGAGGACGATCAGTGCGGACGGCACCATGTACGGGGCCAGGAATCCGCCGACGAAATCGAGGACCGCCTCCGCGTCGAGTTCGGCACCCGCCGTGGGGACGAGGTATCCGACGAGCCGGTTGGCGCCGGTGCTGCCCTTGTGCGCGGACACCACCGAACGGGCGACCCCCGGGTAGCGCGTGAGGGCGGTCTCGATCTCGCCGAGTTCGATGCGGAAACCGCGAATCTTCACCTGGAAGTCGCTGCGGCCCAGGTACTCGAGCTGGCCGTCACCGTTCCAGCGCGCCAGGTCACCGGTCCGGTACATGCGGGCCCCGAGGCCCCCGTACGGGTTGGCGACGAAACGCTCCGCCGTCGTGCCCGCCCGGTCCTTGTAGCCGCGGGCCAGACCGGAACCGGTGACGTACAGTTCGCCGGTCACCCCGTTGGGCACCGGGTGCAGGCGTGAATCGAGCACCATCTCCCCGGTTCCCATCGGCGGACGGCCGATGGTGACGCCCTCACCCGGAAGCATCGGTCCCGTCACGCTCGACACGACCGTCGCCTCGGTGGGGCCGTAGGCGTTGAACATCCGCCTGTCCCCGGTCACCCACTGCGCCACCAGCTCCGGCGGGCACACGTCGCCGCCGGTGGCGACGCACTCGAGCTGGTCGAGGCCCGCGGGGTCCACCGACGCCATGGCGGCGGGGGTGATGAACGCGTGCGTGACCCGGCCCTCCCGGAGCACGTCGGCGAGTTCGGTGCCGCCGATGACGGACGCCGGAGCGATCACCATGGTTGCGCCGGAGCCGACCGCGAGCAGCAGTTCCAGGATCGACGCGTCGAAGCTCGGCGACGAGAAGTGCAGCGTGCGCGACCGCGGGGTGACCCCGAAGCGGACGCGTTCGTCGGTGGCGAAGTTCGCCAGGCCGCGGTGGGTGACGACGACGCCCTTCGGGGTGCCGGTGGATCCGGACGTGTAGATCAGGTAGGCCGGGTTCTCCAGCGCGAGGGGGTGTGTCCGATCGGCGTCCGTGACGACCGCGGCGGAGTGCGCACTCACCTCGTCGTCGAATCCGGGTGCGTCGACCACGACGTAGGACGTGCAGTCCGGCAGTGTGGGACGGAACTCGGCGACGGTGAGGGCGAGCGCCGCACCGGAGTCGCTGAGCATGTGGACGATCCGGTCGGTCGGGTAGTTCGGGTCGACCGGGACGAACGCGGCACCGGTCTTGGCGACCGCCCACAGTGACAGCACCGACTCCGGCGACCGCGCCAGCGCCAGCGCCACCACCGATTCGGGGCCGATGCCGCGCCCGATCAGCAAGCGGGCGAGACGGTTCGACCGCTCGTCGAGTTCGCGGTACGTCACTTCACTGCCCTCGTAGGACAGCGCGGCCGACTTGGGGTTCACTGCGGCCGCGGCCGCGAGCAGTTCGGGCAGGGTCCGCGGTTCGGCGTCGGGCCCGTCCATCACCGGGGTGAGCGCCGCACGTTCGGATGCCACCATCAGGTCGATGTCACCGACGGCCATGCCCGGCTCGGACGTCACCGCGTCGAAGATCCGCTGCAGGTAATCGGCGAAACCGGCGATCGTGGACGCGTCGAACAGGCTCGACGCGTACGTGAAGGCCGCGGAGATCCCGGCGGGCTCGCCCGACACCCCGAACTCCTCGGTGAGCGTCAGTTGCAGGTCGAAGTTGGAGATGTCGGTGGCCAGGTCGAGGCCGGTGACGGTCAACCCGGGCAGCTCCAGCCGCGGCCGCTCGTTGTTGCGGAACTCGAGCACCACCTGGAACAGCGGCGAATGCGACGTCGCGCGTTCGGGCGAGATCGCGTCGACCAGTCGCTCGAACGGCAGATCCGCGTGGTGGAAGGCGTTGAGGTCGGTGTCGCGGACCGTGGACAGCAGGTCGGTGAAGGTGCCTGCCGGTTCGACCGGGGTGCGCAGCACCAGGGTGTTGACGAACATGCCGACCATGTCGTCCAGGGCGGCGTCGCCACGACCGGCGATGGGGGTGCCCACCGCCACGTCGTCCGTGTCGCCCAGCCGGGCCAGCAGCACGGCCAGCGCGGCGTGCACGGCCATGAACACACTCGAATTGTGTTCGCGGGCAGTCGTGATCAACCGGCTGTGCACCTGCGGATCGATGGTGAACGAGTGGATGCCGCCGCGCATCGACTGCTGCGTCGGCCGGGGGTGGTCCGTCGGCAGCGCGAGCAGTTCCGGAAGCCCGGCGAGCGTGTGCGTCCAGTAGTCGAGTTGGGCGGCCAGCAGGCTGTCGGGGTCCTCTGCGTTGCCGAGCACCCGGTGCTGCCAGAGCGCGAAGTCGGCGTACTGCACCGGCAGCGGCGTCCAGTCCGGCGCCTGTCCCCCGGTCCGGGCCGCGTAGGCGGTCATCACGTCCCGGGCAAGCGGGGCCATGGAGAAGCCGTCGGCGCTGATGTGGTGGACGACGATGACGAGAACGTGCTCGCCGGGATCGGTGCGGAACAGTGCGGCGCGCACCGGCACCGACACCGTGACGTCGAAGCCGGCGCCCGCCAGTCGCGAAATGTGCTCGGGCAGTTCCGCTTCCGTCGTCGCTACCGGCGACAGATCCGGCACCACGTCCTCGGTCGGCAAGATCACCTGGACGGGTTCGCCCTCCACCATCGGGAACCGGGTGCGCAGCGACTCGTGCCGGTCCATCACGTCGGCGACGGCGTCCTGCATCGCATCCTCGTCGAGATCGCCCGTCAACCGCACCGCGAGCGCGATGTTGTAGGCCGGGGAGTCGAGGTCGAACTGGTTGATGAACCACATGCGCTTCTGCGCCAGCGAGACCGGCAGTCGGTCGGGGCGCACCCCGGCCACCAGCGGCGGGCGTTCGGCGCCCTGCACGGCCTCGGATTCGATCCGGGTGGCCAGGGTCGCGACGGTCGGGGCGTCGAAGATCTCCCGGACCCCGATCCGGCTGCCCAGCGCGGCATTGACCCGCGCCACCAGCCGGGTGGCCACCAGTGAGTTGCCGCCGAGGTCGAAGAAGCTGTCGTACACACCGATACGGGGAGCGTCGAGCAGATCCGCGAAGATCGACGCGAGGATCTCCTCGATCGGGTTGCGCGGGGTGACGAATTCGGCAGACGGGCTGAGGAATTCCGGCTCGGGCAGGGCGCCCCGGTCCAACTTGCCGGTGGCCCCGAGTGGGAACCGGTCGAGGACGATGATCCGGGTCGGCACCATGTAGGCGGGCAGCGTCTCCGCCGCCGCGTCGCGCACGACGGCGGTGTCGATGTCGGCGCCTGCCACGGGGATCACGTAGCCGACGAGGCTTTCGCCGGTGGCCTCGCTGCGGTGCACGGTCACGACGGCCTGCGCCACCGACGGGTGCGCCAGCACCGCCGCCTCGACCTCGCCGAGTTCGATGCGCTGACCGCGGAGCTTGACCTGGAAGTCGCGGCGGCCGATGTATTCGATGTTGCCGTCGGCACGCCAGCGGACGACGTCGCCGGTGCGGTACATCCGCTGTCCCGGCGCGCCGAACGGGTTCGCCACGAACCGGTCCGACGTCAGATCGCTGCGCCCGACGTAGCCGCGGGCCAGTTGGATGCCGGCCAGGTACAGCTCGCCGTGCACCCCGACCGGCACCGGGTGCAGCCGGGAGTCGAGGACGTACAGCTGCGTGTTCCACACGGGCGCGCCGATCGGGACCGAGGCCCGATCGCCTTCCGTGCACTCCCAGTAGGTGACGTCGACGGCGGCCTCCGTCGGGCCGTACAGGTTGTGCAGCGCCGCGGATCCGAATTCCCGGAATGCGTCGGCGGTGGCGGGCGGGAGCGCCTCACCGCTGCAGAACACCTGACGCAGCGAACCGCAGAGTTCCGGTTCGGCGCCCGCCGTGAACACCGCCAGCATCGACGGCACGAAGTGCATGGTGGTGACCTGGTGGTCGGCGATGATGTGGGACAGATACGTCGGGTCGCGGTGTCCGTCCGGCGCGGCGAGGACGAGTCGCGCACCCACCTCGAGGGGCCAGAACAGTTCCCACACGGACACGTCGAACGTGACGGGAGTCTTCTGCAGCACCACGTCCGTGTGATCCATCCGGTACGTGTCCTGCATCCACAGCAACCGGTTGACGATCGCGCGGTGGCTGACGGCCACACCCTTGGGGCGGCCCGTCGATCCGGACGTGTAGATCACGTAGGCGGTCGAATCGGGGTGGATCGGACCGCCCCGCTCGGCGTCGGTGATCGGGGTGCTCGGCCGCCGGGACAGGTTCAGGGTGTCGATCTCGATCACGGAGGCACCGGCCGCGCCGTCGACGCCCTCGCACCGGTCGCGGGAGGCGGTGAGAACACATGCGGGTTCGGCACTCTCGATCACGTAGGCGATTCGCGACGCCGGGTGGTCGGGGTCGAGCGGAACGTACGCTGCCCCGGTCTTCTCCACCGCGTAGATCGCGATCATCAGCTCGAGCGACCGGCGCAGGGCGACGGCGACCCGGGATTCGGGTCCGACGCCGCGGGCGAGGAGTTCGCGTGCCAGCCGGTTGGCGCGGGCATCGAACTCCGCGTACAGCAGTTCCTCTTCGGCGAACACGACGGCGACGGCGTCCGGGGTCCGTGCCACCTGTGCCTCGAACAGGCTGACCAGGGTCGCCGAGTCCGGCACGGCGACGTCGGTGTGGATCCACTGCTCGAGCATCCGGTGGGTCTCGTCCGCGCCGATCAGGTCGATGTCGCCGACCTTCGCGTCCGAACCCGCGGTGATGGTCTCGAGGAGGGTGACGAAGCGTTCGGCCAGCGCCGTCATCGTCGGCGGGTCGAACAGTTCCGACGCGTACGAGAACTGGACGTCGATCGCCCCCGGGGCGCCGGATCCCTCGGTGTGCTCGGTGAGGATGACCTGCAGGTCGAACTTGGCGGCGCCGGTCTCGAGGGCCTCGACCTCCACATCGAGTCCGGGCAGCTCGAGCCGCGTGTTCGCGAATCCCTGCAGCACCAGCATCACCTGGAACAGCGGTGAATGTGCCTCGGAGCGGGTCGGCTTCAGTTCGTCGACGAGCCGCTCGTAGGGCAGATCGGTGTTGCTGAACGCCTCCAGATCCACGGATCGGGTGTGCGAGAGGATCTCGGGGAAGCTGCGATCGGGGTCGACGGTGGTGCGCAGGACGACGGTGTTGACGAACATGCCGACGACGTCGTCGAGTTGCCGTTCGCCACGACCGGAGACCGGGGATCCGATCGACACGTCGGACGATCCGCTCGACCGGGACAGCAGGACCGCGAGGGCGGCGTGCACCACCATGAACAGGCTGGCGTCGTTGGCGACTGCGATCTCGAGCAGCGCGGCGTGGATGCGCGCCGGGATGGAGAAGTCGGCGGTGGCGCCGATCATCGACTGCCGGGCGGGGCGCGGCCGATCGGTCGGCAGATCCATGACCTCGGGGGCGCCGTCGAGGGTGCGGGCCCAGAACGCCAGCTGCCGGGCGAGGAGGCTCGTCGGATCGTCGGGGGAACCGAGCAGCTCGCGCTGCCACACCGCGAAATCGGCGTACTGCACCTCGAGCGGCGACCACTGCGGCGTGTCGCCGGCGGCGCGGGCGTGGTAGGCCACCATCACGTCTCGGGTCAGCGGCGTCATCGACAGGCCGTCGGCGGCGATGTGGTGCACCACGAACACCAGCACGTGATCGTCGGTCGCGGTGCGGTAGAGCTGCGCCCGGATCGGCGGTTCGACGGTGACGTCGAACCCGGCTGCGGCGTCGGCGATCAGGCGGGATTCGAGCTCGTTCTCGGCCACCTCGACCGTGTCGAGGGGCGGGCTCACTTCCGCGACCGGCAGAACCACCTGGATGGGACCGTTGGGGGTGTTCGGGAACACCGTCCGCAGCGACTCGTGCCGGGTGAGGACGTCACTCACCGCGGTCCGCAGCGCCTCCACGTCGAGTGTGCCGCGCAGCCGGATACCGACGGGAATGTTGTATGCGGGCGAGGCGGTGTCGAGCTGGTTGATGAACCACATCCGCTGCTGCGCCAGCGACACCTGCACCGGGCCGGACCCGGCCCGCGGAGCGAGCACGGGGCGGGCGGAGGTGCGGGGCCCGAGCGCGTCCACGCGGGCACTGAGCAATGCGACGCTGGGCGCCTCGAACAGATCGAGCACCCCGATCTCCGTGCTCAGGGCCGCGTTGACCCGGGACACCACGCGGGTCGCGACGAGGGAGTCGCCGCCCAGGTCGAAGAAGCTGTCGTCGACGCCGATGCGCTCGACCCCCAGAAGCGCCGCGAACACCTCCGCGATCTGCATCTCGGTGGGTGTCACCGGCGCCCGGTAGACGGTGGAGGTGGCCTCGAACTGCGGTTCCGGCAACGCCTTCCGGTCGAGTTTGCCCGCCGGGGTCAGCGGGACCTCGCGGAGCACCATCACCCGGGCGGGCACCATGTGCGCGGGCAGCGCGGCGGCGGCGTGTTCGAGGATGTCGCCGACGACGATGTCCGTCCCGTCCTCGGGGAGCACGTACGTCACCAGCACCGTGTCGCCGGACGGCGCGGTCCGTCCGACTGTGGTCGCGAACGCCACACTCGGGTGCGAGCGGACGACGGCGTCGATCTCGCCGAGTTCGATGCGGAAGCCGCGGATCTTCACCTGGAAGTCGGTGCGGCCCAGGTATTCCAGCTGACCGGCAGCGTTCCACCGCGCCAGGTCTCCGGTGCGGTACATTCGCTCGCCCGGCGCGCCATGGGGGTCGGCGACGAACCGTTCGGCCGTCGGGATCGACCGATTGTGGTACCCACGTGCCACACCGTCGCCGGTGATGTACAGCTCGCCGGGGACCCCTCTCGGGACGGGGTGCAACCGCGAATCGAGCACCAGCAGACCGCAACCGCGGGACGGGCGGCCGATCGTCACCGGTTCGCCGACCGTCAACGGTCCTGCCACGCTCGCGACCACGGTGGCCTCGGTCGGTCCGTATGCGTTGAACATGACCCGCCCCGGCGCCCACTGTGCCACCAGCGCAGGCGGACAACTCTCGCCACCGGTGACGACGCACCGGATGTGGTCGAGCCCGGTGGGATCGACGGATGCCAGCGCGGCCGGGGTCACGAACGCGTGCGTCACCCGTTCGCGGCGCAACAGGTCCGCGAGTTCGGTGCCGCCGTACACCGTCGACGGTGCCACCACCATCGTGGCGCCGGCACCCACTGCGAGAAGCAGTTCCAGGATGGACGCGTCGAAACTCGGCGAGGAGAAGTGCAGGGTGCGGGCCCCCACGGTCACGTCGAACCGCTGCCGCTCGTCCTCGGCGAAATTCGCCAGGCCGACGTGGGTCACGACGACACCCTTGGGTGTGCCGGTGGAGCCGGACGTGTAGATCAGGTAGGCCGGATCCGCGGTCCGCAACGGGCGGAGACGGTCGGCGTCGGTGACCGCGCCGGCCGCGTGCTTCGCCAGGTCCCGGCCGAACGACGCGTCGTCCATCACGAGCCACGGCGTGGTCTCGGGCAGCGACGACCGGTGCGCCGCCACGGTGAGACCGACAACCGCACCGGAATCGGTGAGCATGTGCTCGATGCGGTCGGCCGGATAGTTCGGGTCGACCGGGACGAACGCGGCCCCGGACTTCGCGACCGCCCAGGTGGCCAGCACCGACTCGATCGACCGCGCGATCGCCAGCGCCACAACCGAACCCGGCCCCACTCCGTGGTCGATCAGCATGCGGGCGAGGCGATCCGACTGATCGTCGAGTTCGGGGTAGGTCAGCGTGCGTCCCTGGTAGACGAGGGCGTCCCCGGCGCCGCCCGCCTCCACGGCGCGCGCGAGCAGCGCGGGAAGCGTGCGGGGCTCCACCGAGGGCTCGTCGCGGACCGGCGCGAGTTCCGCGTACTCGACCTGCTCGAGGAGGTCGACGTCCCCGACCGGTGCGGCGGGGTCCGACGTCACCGCCTGCAGGATGCGGACGAAGCGCGCGGCGAGCGCCTCCGCGCTGTCGCGGTCCCACACGTCCGTGGCGAACCGCAGCCGGCCGTTGATGCCGCCCGTCTCCGATTCGGTGAGGGAGAACACGAGATCCAGTCCCAGCGCCCGATGTTCGCGCTGGATCGGGCTGACCGTCACGTTCCCGGACGTGTCGTGCGGGTGCCCGCCGTCGGTGAATTCGAGCATCACCTGGAACAGCGGCGAGTGCGACGGATCGGATTCGGCCACGAGGGCGGCAACGAGATCGTCGAAGGGCAGCGCCGCATGCGCGAACGCGGCCCGGTCGGCGTCCCGGACCCGGCTCAGGTGGTCGACGAACGACGATGCAACATCCACCTGCGACCGTAAGACGGTCTTGTTGAAGAATGCTCCGGCTTCCGGGTCGTCGGAGTCGGACGCCTCGCGCCCGACGATCGGCGTTCCGATCACCACGTCGTCGGTGTCGCCCAGCCGGCCCAGCAGGACCGCGAGCACGGCGTGCAGCGTGGTGAAGATCCCGGTGCCCGCCTCCTCGGCCAGTTGTGCCGCGCGGCGCTGCACGTCCGCGTCGACGGCGAACCCGACGACCTCGCCCGCCCCGAACCGCTCGGCTGGGCGGGGCCGGTCCAGCGGCAGTGCCGTCACGTCCGGCAGGCCCACCAACTCCCGCTTCCAGAACGCGAGCTGGGCCTCCCGCTCGAGGAACCGCGCGCCGAGGCGTGCGCTCTCGGCGTGAATGTCGGCGGTCCGCGTCTGCGGCTCGGCCGTGACGAACTCCTCGACCAGCTCCACGAACCTGCGGTGGTGGGCGCGCAACTCCTCCGAGCCGTACCGGTTGGGGTTGCCGCGGAAATCGAGGAGCGTCTGGCCGTCACCGCTCTGATAGATGTTGACCAGGAGGTCGTCCACCGGTCCCGACGTCACGATGTGGTACTCGCCCGTGACCGTGCCCAGCGTGAACGCCTGGTGGAACAGCATGACGTTCACCATCGGGCCGGCGAGGCCCTCCGCGGTCCCGGCGAGTCCGGCATCGCGGCGGATGTCCTCGAGGCTGCACCGCTGATGGCGCAGCGCACCCATCAGTTCGAGCTGGGTCCGCTGCACGAGCTCGGCCACCGTGTCGTCCGGGCGGACGGTGATCCGCAGCGGGGCGACGTTGACGAGCATCCCACCGGACCGCTGCAACGGCGCCGTGGTGCGCGCCGACACCGGCAGGTTGATGAGCACGTCCCGCTTGCCCGTCATACGGGACAGATAGCAGGCGAACCCGGCGAGCAGCACGGCCGCCGACGTGGCGCCGACCCGCTGATCCGACTCTCCGAGGAAACCCAGTGCGGTTTCGGAGATCTTCGCGCTCTCGAGCCGGCTCTTCGCCGCCGCGGGGGCGTCGTGGGTGGCGAGCGTCGAACCGTGTTCGATGCCGACAATGCGTTCGGCCCAGTACAACCGGTCGTTCTCGAAGCGGCTCGACGCCCGGTACTTCTGGTCCAGCTCGTAGAGGTCGCGCAGATCCAGCGCACGGTTCGGTTCCGGTTCGGCGCCCTCGACCGCTGCGGTGTACAGCGCAGCGATCCGGTTCACCATGGTCATTCCGCTGTACCCGTCGAGCGCGACATGGTGAATCCTGGTGTACCACAAGTAGTGCTGCTCACCGACCTGCAGGACGGTCATCTCGACGAGCCGGTCCCGGGTGAGCCGCAGCGGCGTCGCGTAATCCTCGTCGATCCACACCTGCGCGGCGGCCATCGGGTCCGACTCGCCCCGGAAGTCGAGGAAGCCGATCGACGGGTCGATGCTGAAATCGACCGCCTGGTAGGGCTCCCCGTCGACGTCCAGCAGTCGCAGGAACGGCGACTGGAACTCCTGACCGGCCCGCACCGCCGCGTCGCTCAACAGGTCCAGGTCGATCTCGCCCCGCAACTCGATGTACTGGGCGATGAACTTGGGAACCGTGGGGCTCAGCTGTTGGGCAAACCACATGCTCCGTTGCACCGAGGAGAGCGGGAATGCCCCTTCGGGAACGTTCACATCTTCGGCGCCGTTATTCGGCTGCGGCGAATTCACACTCGTCATCTCGTTCCCCCAGCGGGTAGAAGACCTTGGATGCGCAAGTCCTGCGCGTGAGACGGACCAACCGACGCCGGTCTCCCACGCTGTACTGATCGTGCTGTACGCGTGGGCCCGGTGTGCGTCGATTCGTGATGTTCGTTTCGGAATCGCCATCGTCAGGCGAAGGTCGGACCGGTCGAGCAGAGTGCGTCCTACGCTCCCCCGCCTCTGTCCGAGGCTCAGCGGAAGCGTTCGGCCTCACGTGCGAGTTGCACGAGGTCGGCGCACAGCGACTCCACCTCATGGGCCGCCGCACCTTCGGCAACGGCTGTCGCCACGTCCTCGGCGGCACATCGAACCTGGAAAACCCGGTCGACCATGGCGGAAGCTTCCTCCGAGGTAAGCACCACCGCATCGGCGGGGATACTCGTGCCCTTGACCTGGTTGCGCTGCTCGTACGCGCGCTGCCGGCAGGATTGGCGGCAGTACCGGCGACGCCGCCCCATCCCCGTCTCGGCCACTTCCCTCCCGCACCACACACAGGAATCGGGTCTGCGGGAGGCGCCGGTCATGGTCAACCACCTTACTGCGCGGCGCCTCGAGGCCCGCCCGGTAAGATGTCGAGGTTGCATCTGCGCGGCGTGCGGGAACCAATCGGGAGGCCGTGGCGTTGTAGATGAGTGTGAACGCTTGGTTCTGGTCCAGGCGTACTCGCGCGGAGACGATCGAGGAGAGGACACAACCATGGCAGATCGCGTACTTCGAGGAAGTCGACTCGGAGCGGTGAGCTACGAGACCGACCGTGACCACGACCTCGCGCCCCGTCGGATGGCCAAGTACCGGTGCGACAACGGTGAGGTCTTCGACATTCCCTTCGCCGACGATGCCGAGATTCCCGGCACGTGGCTGTGCCGTAACGGCCTCGAGGGAACCCTGGTCGAGGGCACCGCGCCCGAGGCCAAGAAGGTCAAGCCGCCGCGTACCCACTGGGACATGCTGCTCGAACGCCGTTCCAAGGAGGAACTGGAGGAGCTGCTGAAGGAGCGCCTCGACCTGCTGAAGGCGAAGCGCCGCGGAGCCTGACACAGGCAACCGAACCGTACGAACGCCGTCTCGGCTCTGCCGGGGCGGCGTTCGGCGCGTCCGGGGAGACTGCGACCCCGGCTTCGGCGCGGACGGGGTGTTCGACACGGACAAGCTTCTGTTGGTCACTGGGCTGGTCACCGTCTCGACAGGACTCATCCAAGTACTCCGATCTGCTGAACGCGGGCGCGTTACATTCCGAGCACACAAAGCACCGAGCGTCACGCCCCGAACACGCAGTCGAAGAAACCACGTATGACCGACCTCTCGGGCTTCCATACCATTTGAGAGGTAGGTCACATGACCGCTCTCAATCTACTATTCGGTACCGCGGAGTCAAGGGTTTGGTCTTCTCTTCGGCTAGATCTCACACCTGGGGTATGAAATCGGCACCCCGAAACCACGGCCGGTCGGGCATCCCCGACATTCCGTGTGGTCAACCGCTCGTTTCCTGTACAACCGCTCACATTTCGTGGTATACCCCCATCACCGCCCAAACCAAACCTTCCGGTCTGTCGGGCGGTGCTGCGGTCAGCGCACCGAGTGCGGCCGGTTCGCGCTGTCATCGGGATCGCTGTCCCTGCCGGTGTCGGGCGCGGCGTGCCGCGGCCGACGATGCGAACGCTCGAGGTGCGGTGCGATCGCGGCGAGAGCAGCCGGCGTCGTCATCGTCCAGTGCGTCGCGTCCACCGGATGCTCGTCGATGCTCCCGCGCACGAACTGGCCCCAGCAGGTCACCGGGTCCACGTGGAAACCATCGTCCAGGGCGGCGGTGAAGAACACCAGTTCGCCGTCGAACACCTTCGGCCGGTGTGCGTCGATCAGTTCGGGCGCTCGCTGCGCATTGCGGTAGATACGCTCGAGTTCGGGAGCGGTCAGTGCCGCCAGCGGTCCTCCGACGACCCGCAGCAGTGCCGCCGCCCGCTCGGCGTCGAACTGCCCGTCCGGCGCGAGTTCGTCGAGCACGCTGTCGTCCGGGAGGTCCAGGCCGACACCGCCGAGAAGATCCGCGGTGGTTGCGGAGTTCTCCACGCTGCGGTCGATCCCGACATAGCTGTCGAGGAGCCCCAGCAGACGCACCTCTTCACCGGCGTCCTGCAACTGCACTGCCATCTCGTGAGCGATGACCCCGCCCAGCGACCACCCCACCAGGTGGTACGGGGCGTGCGGCTGGATCGAACGGATCTCCCGGACGTAGCGGCCGGCGAAGTCGGTGATCGTCTCCGGATGCGGCTCGTCCTCGGTCAGCGCCGGCGACTGCAGCCCGTAGATCGGCCGGTCCTGGGTCAGCTCGCGGCCGAGCCCGGCGTAGCTCCAGGCGAGCCCGATGAACGGATGCACGCAGAACAGCGGCTCCGCCGTCCCTCTCGTGCGGATCGGCAGAAGCACGTCGAGCGACGCACCGGCACCGTCCACCCCGTCGTTCGTCCACTTCTGGATGCGCTGTCCCAGCGACTGCGGCGTGGGGTCGCTGAACATCCATTGCAGCGGGAAGTCGATTCCCAGCTCGGATCCGAGCGCGGACGCGACCCGGGTGGCGACCAGCGAGTTGCCCCCGAGGTCGAAGAAGCTGTCCGTGACTCCGACGCGGTCGATGCCGAGCACGTCGGCGAACACCGTGGCGACGGCGCGCTCGGCCGCCGTCCGCGGTGCCTGGTACTCGTCGGCCGCCGACCGGACGGCCGGTGCGGGCAGTGCCTTGCGGTCGAGTTTGCCGTTCACCGACAGCGGCAGGGTGTCCAGGTGCACGACGCGTGCCGGGATCATGTACGACGGGACGCGGGCCGACAGGTGTGCACGCACGTCGGACCAATCGGCCGCGGGCCGTCCCACCAGGTACGCCACCAGCGCTTCCTCGCCGCGGTCGTCGCGGTGCAC
>NZ_LTCZ01000081.1:0-24376 GCF_001583455.1 Rhodococcus sp. LB1
GCACGTCCAGCCCGTGCGTGTCGAAGAAGGCGGTGTCCGTGTCGCCGGCGAGGAATGCCGGGTGACGGAGCACGTTGACGAGGAGGTCGCGGTTGGTGCGCAGTCCGTGGATCTGCGCACGGCTCAGGGCCGTGGCCAGACGGGTGGCCGCCTGCGTGCGGGTGGGCGCGAACGAGATGACCTTCGCCAGCATCGGGTCGTAGTGCACGCCGACGCTGGATCCGTCGACCACGCCGGAGTCGAGGCGGATGCCCGGGGTGCGGAGAACGTCGAATTCGACCGCGTTCTCGGGTAGATCCAGGCGGTGGACCGGTCCGCTCTGCGGCTGCCAGTTCTGCGCCGGATCCTCGGCGTACAGCCGGACCTCGATGGAATGGCCGGACACCGCCGGCGACTCGGCGTCGAGCGCGTGCCCGTTCGCCACCTGCAGTTGCAGGTCCACGAGGTCGAGGCCGGTGGTGCATTCGGTGACCGGGTGTTCCACCTGCAGCCGGGTGTTCATCTCGAGGAAATAGAAGTCACCCTTGTGGTCGGCCAGGAACTCGACCGTCCCCGCACCCTCGTAGTCGATGGCCTTCGCCGCGAGCCGGGCGGCCTCGAACAGTCGCTCGCGCATCCCGGGGACGGCTTCGACCAACGGTGACGGCGCCTCTTCCACCACCTTCTGGTGCCGCCGCTGGATGGAGCATTCACGCTCCCCCACCGCCCAGACGGTTCCCTGCCGGTCGGCCATCACCTGGACCTCGATGTGCCTGCCCGTTTCCAGGTAGCGCTCGCAGAACACGGTCGGGTCACCGAAGGCCGATTGCGCTTCGCGGCGGGCGCCTTCCAGTTGTTCCGGGAGGTCCGCGAGCTCACGCACGACACGCATGCCGCGTCCGCCGCCGCCTGCGGACGCCTTGACGAGAACGGGCAGGTCCGCTTCGGTGACGGCGCCCGGGTCGAGTTCGGCCAGCACCGGGACTCCGGCGGCGGCCATCATCTTCTTGGACTCCACCTTCGAACCCATCATCTCGATGGCGGGCGCGGGCGGCCCGATCCACGTCAGCCCCGCGTCGTGGACGGCGCGCGCGAAGTCCGCATTCTCGGAGAGGAACCCGTAGCCGGGGTGGATGGCATCGGCGCCGGCGAGCAGTGCCGCCTCGATGACGAGGTCACCGCGCAGGTACGTGTCGGCGGGACTGTTGCCCGGCAACCGGACCGCGGTGTCGGCCTCGGCGACGTGGGGGCTGAGGGCGTCGGCGTCCGAGAACACGGCGACGGTCCCGATGCCTGCGCGGCGGCAGGTGGCGAAGACGCGGCGGGCGATCTCACCGCGATTGGCAACCAGTACGGACTGGATCATTTCGGGCCTCACATCCGGAAGACGCCGAAGTTCTCGGCGCCTTCGATCGGGGCGTTGGCAATGGCCGACAGGCACATTCCCACCACGGTTCGGGTGTCGCGCGGGTCGATCACGCCGTCGTCGTAGAGGCGACCGGACAGGAACATCGGCACGGATTCCGCCTCGATCTGGTTCTCGATCATGGCGCGCATGCCGGCGTCGGCCTCTTCGTCGAACGCCTGCCCGCGGGCTTCGGCGGAGGCGCGGCTGACGATGGAGATGACACCGGCCAGCTGCGCCCCGCCCATGACCGCGGATTTGGAACTGGGCCAGGCGAACAGGAAGCGCGGGTCGAAGGCGCGTCCGCACATGCCGTAGTGACCGGCGCCGTAGGACGCGCCGAGCAGGATCGAGATGTGCGGGACGGTGGAGTTGGAGACGGCGTTGATCATCATCGAACCGTGCTTGATCATCCCGCCCTCCTCGTACTCCTTGCCCACCATGTATCCGGTCGTGTTGTGCAGGAACAACAGTGGGGTGTGCGAGCGGTTGGCGAGCTGGATGAACTGGGTCGCCTTCTGCGATTCCTCGCTGAACAGCACACCGCGCGCGTTGGCGAGGATGCCCACCGGATATCCGTGCAGCTCGGCCCAGCCCGTGACGAGTGACGATCCGTACATCGGCTTGAACTCGTCGAAATCGGAGCCGTCGACGATGCGGGCGATCACCTCGCGGGGATCGAACGGGATCTTGAGGTCGGCGGGGACGATGCCGAGCAGTTCCTCGGGGTCCGCGAGCGGTTCGATGACCTCGGCCCGCGGCGCGGGACCCTGCTTCTTCCAGTTCAGGCGCTTGACGATGCTGCGGCCGATCCGGATGGCGTCCTGCTCGTCGACCGCGAAGTAGTCGGCGAGGCCCGACTTGCGGGCATGCATCTCGGCACCGCCGAGGGTTTCGTCGTCGGATTCCTCACCGGTGGCCATCTTCACGAGGGGCGGTCCGGCGAGGAACACCTTGGATCGTTCCTTGATCATGACGACGTGATCGGACATGCCCGGGATGTACGCGCCGCCCGCCGTCGAGTTGCCGAAGACGAGGGCAATGGTCGGGATACCCGCGGCGGAGAGCTGGGTGAGGTCGCGGAACATGCGGCCACCGGGTATGAACACTTCCTTCTGGGTGGGAAGGTCCGCGCCGCCGGATTCCACGAGGGAGATGACGGGGAGCCGGTTCTGCCGGGCGATGTCGTTGGCGCGGAATCCCTTCCGCAACGTCCACGGGTTGCTGGTGCCGCCGCGGACCGTCGGGTCGTTGGCGACGATCAGGCACTCGACGCCTTCCACCACACCGATGCCGACGACGGTGCTGGCGCCGACCGGGAAGTCGCTGCCCCACGCCGCGAGCGGGCACAGTTCGAGGAACGGCGAGTCGGGGTCGAGGAGCAGTTCGATGCGCTCCCGGGCGAGGAGCTTGCCGCGCTTCTTGTGCCGCTCGGTGTACTTCTCGCCGCCGCCCGCGAGCGCCTTGGCGTGCTCGGTGTCGATCTCGGCGAGCTTGTCCGTCATGGCCTTCGCCGCCGCGGCGTACTCTTCGGAACCCGTGTCCAGCGTGGACTTCAACGTGGTCATGACTGATACCCCAATCGCTTGGCCGCGAGCCCCGTCAGGATCTCGGTGGTACCGCCACCGATTCCGAGGATGCGCATGTCGCGGTACTGCCGTTCCACTTCGCTCTCCCGCATGTAGCCGAGGCCGCCGAACAGCTGGACGGCCTGGTTGGCCACCCACTCGCCCGACTCGACGGCGGTGTTCTTCGCGAAGCAGACCTCCGCGATGAAGTCCTCGTTCGACACGAGCGAACGCTCCACCAGCGCTCTGGTGTAGACGCGGGCCACGTCGGTCTTGCGCGCCATCTCCGTGACCGTGTTCTGCACCGACTGCCTGCTGATCAGCGGACGGCCGAACGTCTCGCGGTCGCGCACCCACTGCAGCGTGAGGTCGAGGCACCGTTGCGCGCTCGAATAAGCCTGCGCGGCGAGGGCGATGCGCTCGGTGAGGAACGCCTGGGCGATCTGCGCGAACCCGCTGTTCTCCTCGCCGACCAGATTTGCGGCGGGCACCCGGGCGTCGACGAACGACAACTCGGCCGTGTCCGACGCACGCCAGCCCATCTTGTCGAGTTTGCGTGCCACCTCGAATCCCGGTGTGCCCTTCTCGATCACGAGCAGGGAGACCCCGGACGCGCCGGGACCGCCGGTGCGGACGGCGGTGACCACGAAGTCGGCCCGGACAGCGGACGTGATGAACGTCTTGGATCCGTTGACGACGAAGTGGTCGCCGTCGCGGACCGCGGTGGTCCGCAGATGCCCGACGTCGGAACCGCCGCCGGGTTCGGTGATGGCGAGCGAGCCGATGAGCTCGCCGCGCAGGGTGGGGCGGACCCACTTCTCGATCTGCTCCGGGTCACCGGCCGCCGCGAGGTGCGGCAGCGCGATTCCCGACGTGAACAGGGAAGCGAACGCGCCACCCGATGCACCCGCCTGGTGGAATTCCTCGCAGATCAGCACCGCGTCGACGAGGTCTCCGCCGTCACCCCCGACGGATTCGGGGAAACCGGCGCCGAGCAGACCCAGCTCGGCGGCCTCCCGGTGCAGCGCGCGGGGCAGTTCGCCGTCGCGCTCCCACTCGTCCAGGTGCGGCAGTATCTGTCGTTCGACGAAGCTGCGCACCGTCTTGCGCAGTTCCTGCCGCTCGGGTGTGTCCCACACGCTCACAACGTTGTCCCTTCGGGAAGGAGTGCTTCCGGTATGTCGACGTGCCGGGATCTCAGCCATTCGCCGAGACCCTTGGCCTGCGGGTCGAACCGGGCCTGGGACGCGACGCCCTGCCCGAGGATTCCCTCGATCACGAAGTTGACGGCGCGCAGTTTCGGCAGCACGTATCTCGTGACGGTGAGGCCGGCGGCCTCCGGGAGAAGGCGCTTCAGTTCGTCGACGGTCAGCGCGTGGGCCAGCCACCGCCACTGCTCGTCGGTGCGCACCCACACACCGACGTTCGCGTTGCCGCCCTTGTCGCCGCTGCGCGCTCCGGCGACGGTCCCGAGCGCCACCCGCACCGTGGGTTCGGCGCCCCGCGGCTCCGGGAGCGCGGGTTCGGCGACGTCCTCGAGTTCCCGGACGTCGGTGGCGGGTTCGATGTCGACGCGCGTTCCGTCCGGCAGCACCGCGACGTGCGGCACCTCCTTGGCGTACACGTATCCCGGGGTGAATACGCCGTAGGGCTGCCCCTGCCCGGGTGGCGCCGTCAGCGTGAATCCGGGGTAGCTCGCCAGTGCCATTTCGACTGCGACGGAGGAGAAGCCGCGTCCGACGGCGTTGGCGTCCGAATCCCGGACCACGCAGCGCAGCAGCGCGCTCGCGGCCTCCTCGGTGTCGGCGTCCGGGTGATCGGTGCGGGCGAGCGACCAGTCGAGTTCGGCCGGCCGGGTGGGAAGCCACCCCTCGAGCTGCCGCTTCACCAGGGCCGCCTTGGCCTCGATGTCGAGGCCGGTGAGGACGAACACGGCCTCGTTGCGGAAACCCGCGAGCGTGTTCAGCGACACCTTGAGCTGCGGCGGCGGCGCCTCCCCGACGACGCCACCGATGCGCACGCGGTCCGGGCCGTCCTGCGACAGTGCAGCGGAATCGATTCGCGCGGTCACGTCGGGACCGGCGTAGCGGCCACCCGTGATCTCGTACAGCAACTGCGCGGTGACGGTGCCGACGTTCACGGCGCCACCGGTCCCGGGGTGTTTGGTGATGACGGACGATCCGTCCGAGTCGATCTCGGCGATCGGGAATCCGGCACGGTCGAGGTCGTCGATCTCGGTGAAGAACGCGTAGTTGCCGCCCGTCGCCTGGGTGCCGCACTCGATGACGTGCCCGGCCACCACGGCGCCGGCGAGCTGATCGAAGGCGTCTCGCCGCCAGCGGAAGTGTGCGGCCGCCGGGCCCACGATCACGGACGCGTCGGTGACCCGCCCGGTGACGACGACGTCGGCGCCGGCGTTCAGGCAGTCGACGATGCCCCACGCGCCGAGGTAGGCGTTGGCGGTCAGCGGGTTGCCCAGCCCCAGTTCGGCAGCCCGGCCGATCAGGTCGTCGCCTTCGACGTGGGCGATCGTCGCCTGCAACCCCAGCTTGTCGTTGACCTCCCGCAACGCGTCCGCGAGACCGGCCGGGTTGAGCCCGCCGGCGTTGGCGACGATGCGGACACCCTTGTCCAGGGCCAGCCCGAGGCAGTCCTCCGCCTGACGGAGGAACGTCTTCGCGTAGCCGCGATTCGGGTCCTTCATGCGGTCGCGGCCGAGGATCAGCATGGTGAGTTCAGCGAGGTAGTCGCCGGTCAGATAGTCGAGTTCGCCGCCCTCGAGCATCTCGCGCATCGCCGACAGCCGGTCGCCGTAGAAGCCGGAGCAGTTGCCGATCCGCACGGTCATCGGGTTTCCGCCTCACGGCCGCCGCCCGCGGGGCCCGCGAAGGCCTGAGCGATGTTCAGCCACGCGTCCGCATCCGCGCCGGTGGCCTCGAGAGCGAGATCGGCTCGGTTCGCGCGCTGGGTGACGAGGAGGCAGAAGTCCTCGGCGGGTCCGGTGACCTTCTGCGCGGCGTCCTCAGGGCCCCACGTCCAGACGGACACTCCGTCGGGGGCGGTGAGTTCGACGCGGAACTCCTCCGCGGGTGGGGCGAGTTCGTTGACGGCGTAGGCGAAGTCGCGGGTGCGGACACCGAGGTGGGCGATGCTCTTCAACCGCTCGGTGGGTGTGCGCGGCACCGAGAGAGCGTCGGCGACGTCCTGACCGTGCGCCCACGTCTCCATCAGGCGGGCGGTGGCCATCGAGGCCGCCTTCATCGGCGGGCCGTACCAGAGGATCTTCTGTCCCGGCGGCACCGCCAGGAGGGCCTCCGCGAGTCGAGCCCGGGCCGAGCGCCAGGCGGCGAGCAGTTCCGTGGGTTCCCTGCGGGCGTGCTCCTCGGCGCCGGCGTCGACGAAGCCGGCGGGGTTCGAGGCGGCCACCGTCAGTTGCTCGGTGAAGCCGTCGGGGTCGGTGATCGCCAGGAGGGCGGCCTCGTCGGTCCACAGCAGATGTCCGATCTGGTGGGCGATGGTCCAGCCCTCGGCCGGTGTGGGATCGGCCCAGCGGGAGTCGGGGAGGTCGGCGACCAGGGCATCCAGCGAATCGCTCTCGGCGCACAAGTCATCGATGAACCTCTGCAGTTCAGCCATGCGACCAGCATCACACCGGCCCGATAAAAAAGCAAGCACGATTGATTGTTATTTGGCTGCGGATCGTCCGGCGAGCTGCCACGCTGGTCACGTGATACGACAGTTGCTCACCCATGCCGCGCTCAACCCACTCCCCTCCCCGCGCGCACTGGCCGCCCGAGTCGTACCGGGAACCGGCCACCGCATCGCCGGGAAGCGGATCCTCGTCACCGGTGGTTCCTCGGGGGTCGGTGAAGCGGCCGCACGCCGGCTCGCCGCCCTCGGCGCGGAGGTCGTCCTCGTGGCCCGCGGCTCCGACGCCCTCGCGTCCGTGCGCGACGACATCCTGCGGTCCGGTTGCGACGCGCACGCCGTCCCCTGCGACCTCACGGACCCGGAGTCCGTCGACGCCCTCGTCGCGCAGGTGCTCGGGGAGATCGGCCCCGTCGACGTTCTCGTCAACAACGCCGGACGCTCGATCCGGCGGACGGTCGAGGACTCGCTGGACCGCTTCCACGACTTCGAACGCACCATGGCCGTCAACTACTTCGGCTCGACGCGGCTGACCCTCGCGTTGCTCCCGTCGATGATCGAGCGCCGCAAGGGCCACATCATCAACGTCGCGACGTGGGGCGTACCTGCCGGCGTCATGCCCAAGTTCTCCGCCTACCACGCGTCCAAGGCAGCCGTCGGCGCGTTCGGCCGGAGCCTGGGCGCCGAACTGCGCGACCGCGGAATCTCCGTGAGCACCCTGGACTTTCCCTTGGTCCGGACGCCGATGATCGCGCCCACCGCGGACTACGACGCGATGGCAGCCCTGACGCCCGAGCAGGCGGCGGAATGGTTCGTCACCGCCGTGCGCACCCGGCCGATCGAACTGCTCCCCAGTTACGCCGAACTGTTCCGGGTGCTCGGCACGTTCGCGCCGTCCGCCACCGACGCACTGGTACGGCGCACCGGCATCTGAGCGCAATGACAGACTGGGACGGTCTCGAATCCGCGCTCACACCCGAGGGAGTCGTCCATGACCGACGCCGTGCTCACCACCCGCGAAGGCGACATCGTCACCTGGACGCTCAACCGTCCGGAGGCGCGCAACCCGATCTCCGAGCCGGACGTGATCGAGGCGCTCGAGAATGCGGTGGCCGACGTCAACGGTGATCCCAGCGTGCGCGTCGCGATCGTCACCGGTGCGGGTTCGGCGTTCTCCTCCGGCGGCAACGTCAAGCACATGCGCGACCGCGCCGGAATGTTCGGCGGCTCCCCCGCCGACCTGCGACAGGGTTACCGGCACGGCATCCAGCGCATCCCGCTGGCCCTGTACCACTGCGAGGTGCCGACCATCGCCGCCGTCAACGGACCCGCGATCGGCGCCGGATGCGACCTGTCGCTGATGTGCGACATGCGGATCGCCTCCACGGCCGCCGTGTTCGCGGAGAGCTTCGTCAAGGTCGGACTCGTTCCCGGCGACGGCGGCGCCTGGTTCCTGCCGCAGGCCGTCGGGATGGCGCGGGCCAGCGAGATGGCGTTCACCGGCGACGCGATCGACGCCGCGAAAGCCCTGGAGTGGGGACTCGTCTCGCAGGTCACCGAACCCGAAGAACTCCTCGGCGCGGCACGGGCGCTCGCCGACCGGGTGGCGGTCAATCCGCCGCAGGTGCTGCGGATGACCAAGAAGCTGCTGCGCGAAGGCCGTCACCAGAGCCTCGAGAGCCTCCTCGAACTGTCGGCGGCCATGCAGTCGCTCGCCCATCACACCGCGGACCATCACGAGGCGGTCGGTGCGATGCTCGATCGCCGCAGCCCCAACTTCACCGGCCAGTGAACCCGGGCATCGCACACCGGTGACAGCCGAGCCGCGCAGTCAGCTTCTTCCCGTCGTCTCGGTCCTCGGATCGGTGCTCTCCGTCCAGTTCGGCGCCGCCTTCGCTAGCACCCTGTTCGAGGAAGTGGGCGCCAGTGGTGCGGTGTCGCTGCGACTGACGATCGCGGCGATCATCCTCGGGGTGATCGTGCGGCCGCGGTGGCGACGGTGGACACGAACGCAGCGCGAGGGCATCCTCGCACTCGGAGTGGCGCTCGCCGTGATGAATTCGGCGTTCTACGAGGCCCTCGCGCGGCTCCCACTCGGCACCGCCGTCACCATCGAATTCCTGGGTCCGCTCACCCTCGCCGCCGTGCTGTCGCGAAGACTGCGGGACGGTGTGTGGGTGCTGGCAGCGCTGACCGGCGTGGTCATGCTCGGCCTGCGCGAGAACTCGGGCACCGAGTCCCTCGACCTCGTGGGGGTGTGTTTCGCGCTCACCGCAGGCGCGGCGTGGGCCGGCTACATCGTCGCCGGCTCGAACCTCGCGGCCACGGTTCCCAGCGCGGACGGCCTCGCCGGAGCGAGCATCGTCGCGGCGGCCCTGACGCTTCCGCTCGGCGCGGTGTCCGGCGGCACCGCACTGTTCGACCCCCGAATCCTGGCCGTCGGTGCGGCGGTGGCCCTGCTGTCCTCGGTGATTCCGTACTCGCTAGAGCTACGGGCGCTGCAGGTGATGAGCAAGAAGGTGTTCGCCGTGCTCATCGCGCTGGAACCGGCGGCCGCGACCCTCGCCGGGGTGATCGTGCTCGGGCAGGTACTCGGACTGCAGTCGCTGGCCGCGATCGCGCTCGTCGTCGCGGCCGGCGTCGGCTCCGTCCTGAGCAACCGGTAGCGGCACGGCCGGCGGGCCGGGCTGGCAGGATCGACGCGTGAGCACCGCGAACCTGACCCGAGCCGAAACCGCCGAACGTTCCCGTGTGATCGACGTTCTCGGCTATCGGGTGGAACTGGACGTACTCGGCGCCGTCGACCCGGAGGCCGGGACGTTCGCGACCACCACGACCGTCGAGTTCGCCGCCCGCACGTCCACGACCTGGCTCGACTTCCTCGGCGCCGATGTGGAGTCGGTGACGGTCAACGGCGCCGACGTCCCCGTCGACTACGACGGCGCCCGCATCGCGGTGTCCGGGCTGCGTGAATCCAACGTCGTGACCGTCGCCGCCCGGGGCGAGTACAGCCGTTCCGGTGAGGGTCTGCACCGGTTTCTCGACCCGGCGGACGGGCAGACGTACCTCTACACGCAGTACGAACCGGCGGACGCGCGGCGGGTGTTCGCGTGCTTCGAACAGCCGGACCTGAAGGCGCCGTTCACGTTCGTCGTCACCGCGCCGCGGGAGTGGGAGGTGGTCTCCAACCAGCAGGTCGCCGAACGGGAGGACACCGCCGGCGGCCAGGTGGTCACGTTCGCCCCGACACTGCCGATCTCCACCTACATCACCACGGTCGTGGCCGGGCCCTACCACCGGGTCGACTCGGAGTGGTGCGGCGGCGACCTCACGATCCCGCTGGGCGTCCTCTGCCGGGCCTCGCTCGCGCAGTACCTCGACGCCGACACGATCTTCGAGATCACCCGGCAGGGGCTGGGGTTCTTCACGGACGGTTTCGACTACCCCTACCCGTTCGGCAAGTACGACCAGGTGTTCGTCCCCGAGTACAACCTCGGCGCCATGGAGAACCCCGGCTGCGTGACGTTCACCGAGGCGTACGTGTTCCGCGGCGCCGCCACCGACTCCCAGTACGAGGGCCGGGCGAACACGATCCTGCACGAGATGGCCCACATGTGGTTCGGCGACCTCGTCACGATGGTGTGGTGGGACGACCTGTGGCTCAAGGAATCGTTCGCCGACTACATGGGCGCACTGGCCAACGCGGAGGCCACCCGGTGGACCGACGCGTGGGTGGCCTTCGCCAACCGCCGCAAGGCGTGGGCGTACCTGCAGGACCAGTTGCCGACGACGCATCCGATCGTCGCAGACATCGTCGACCTCGAGGCTGCGAAACTGAACTTCGACGGCATCACGTACGCGAAGGGCGCCAGCGTCCTCAAGCAACTCGTCGCGTACGCGGGACGTGACGCGTTCTTCGAGGGGGCGCGCCGCTACTTCCGCGCCCACGCCTTCGGGAACACCACCCTGAAGGATCTGCTGACGGAACTGTCGGCCACGTCGGGCCGGGACCTGACGAGGTGGGCGCGCGCCTGGTTGCAGACGACCGGCGTGTCCGCACTGAGCCTGCAACGGGACGCCGACGGGCGCGCCGCGATCGTGCAGACCGATCCGCGTCCGCACCGGCTCGGCGTCGGGCGCTACGACTTCGACGGGACCGGCGACCTCGTGTGCGTGCAACGGGTCGAGGTCGACCTCGCCGACGCCCGCACCCCGATCGACCTCGCCGACGCGCCGCTCGTGTTGCTCAACGACGCCGACCTGACGTACGCGAAAGTGCGGCTGGACAACCGATCGCTGACCACCGTCGAGACCTCTCTCGACCGGCTGCGGGACCCGCTGGCGCGCGGCCTGATCTGGTCGTCGCTGTGGAACGCGACCCGCGACAGCGACCTGGGCGCCATGCGCTATCTGTCGATGGCCCGGAGGTTCTCACCGGCGGAGGCGCACCTGACCCTCCTCACCTCCGTGCTGGCCAACGCCCCGTACGCGATCGAGCACTTCCTCCCCGAGCCCTCGCGCGACACCGCCCGTCTCGACTGGCTCGAGCACACCTGGCGCACGTTGTGGGACGCCCCGGCGGCTTCGGGAAGCCAACTCGCCTGGGCACGTGCGGTTGCCGGCGCCGCTGCGATGGACGGCAGTCGCGCGGCCGACATCCGGTCGATCCTCGAGGCCGGCGGGCCGGTACCGACCGGGCTGGCCCTCGACCCGGATCTGCGCTGGGGGTTCTGGGGCGCGCTCGCCGCCACCGGACACGCCGACGACGCGGACCTCGACGGTGAGCTGCGCCGCGACGACACCGGTTCCGGCCGCACCGCGTACCTGCGGGCGAGTTTCTCGCGACCGGACCCGGACGTGAAGGCGAAGGCCTGGGAATCGATTTTCCACGACCGCACCCTGTCCAACGAACATCTCGGCGCGATCATCGCCGGGTTCCGCGCAGGCGCCCGGCACGACCTCGTCGAGGGGTACGCCGCCGGCTACTTCGCCTCGATCCGTCCGGTGTGGGAGGAGCGCAGTATCGAAATCGCGCGGCGGATCGTGGTCGGGCTCTTCCCGTCCGAGACGACACTCGACGCGGCGGACGGATGGCTCGGCACCAACGCCGACGCGCCCGCCGCGCTACGACGGCTGGTGCTCGAGCAACGGGATCACCTCGCCCGGGATCTGCGAGCGCAGGCGTTCAACAGCCGTTCGGACGTCACCGGCTGACCGGCCGGGCACCGTTCGACGTGCGGGCCGTCCACCGTTCCAGGACACCCCGCCACAGGCCGGACCTACTGTCGCCCGCCCAGGCGATGTAGCCGTCGGGGCGCACGAGCAATGCGGGTCCGTCGTCGCTCCGGGTCACCGCGTGGACATCGCCGGGGACAGAAGCCCCGGGCTCGGTGACCAGGACGAAACCGCCCGAGCGCATCACCTCGTACAGCCGCCCGGCGTCGGTGGGCAGGTCTTCGGCGCGTCGGCCGCCCAGGGCGCTCTCGCCGGCGCCGTGGCCGTACCCGATTCCGATTCCCGAGAACATCCGGGCGACCGCGTCGCCGATCGGCGGGAAGGAGAGAAGCGCCGCCACTGCCCCGTTCCGGAGTTTCCGCAGGATCCACGGCCGGATGATCATCATGCGCATCGTGGCACCGCTCGACCGCAGAACCAGCCGGCCCACCGGGTGCCGCTCGGAGTGGTAGGTGTCGAGCACCGCGTCGTCCGCGCCGTCCAGGACGGCCGCGAGTTTCCAGCCGAGATTGACGGCGTCCTGAATGCCGGTGTTCATGCCCTGCCCACCTGCAGGCGAATGCACGTGGGCTGCATCGCCGGCGAGAAACACCCGGCCCGTCCGGTACTGCGGAACCTGCCGTTCGTCGCTGTGGAATCGCGACTGCCAGCGCACGTCGCCGAGACAGTAGTCCGTGCCCATCGCGACTTCGATGGTGCTGCGCAGTTCCTCCCGGTCCACGGGCGCGGTGTCGTCCACCTGATGCCGCCGATTCCAGGCGATCACCCGAAACAGGTTGTCGCCGTAGGGCGCGATGAACGCGAATCCGTCGCGGACGGCGTTGACGGTCACGAGATTGTCCGGTGGGTTCTCGAGTTCGACGTCGGCGAGCATGATCGACCGCAGCACGGCCTTGCCGGGGAACGGTTGCCCGATCATCGTCCGGACCGCGCTGTGCGCGCCGTCCGCACCGACCGCATATGTCGCGTGGAACGTGCTGCCACGACCCGAACCGTCGTGGCCGTGAACGCGGACGCCGTTTCCGTCCTGCTCCACCCCGGTCACGGTGAAACCACGGACGATGGCGGCGCCGCGGTCCCGAGCGTGCTCCTCCAGGAGAGCGTCGACGTTCCGCTGCGGAGTCACGAGGACGAACGGGAACCGGGACCGCAGACGCCCGAGGTTCAGCGCTGCACCGCGCCACAACTTCAGACCGGGTGAGGCGGCGCCGGTGGCCACGAGCCGGTCGGCGAGGCCGCGCGCGTCGAGCAGTTCGAGGGTGCGGGCATGGACGCCGAATGCGCGACTGAGGGTGGACGGCGCGGCGCGCTTGTCCAGCACCGTCACCGACCGGCCCGCCGCCGACAACTCGCCCGCGAGCATGCATCCCGTGGGTCCCGCGCCGATCACCACCACGTCGATGTGCTTCATGACGCTGCCTCCGATCGAAAGATGGTCCATCAAGTCAACAACTGTTGACTTCTACGGTAGGCGCATCCCCACGCCAGGTCAACAGCTGTTGACTTACACTTGCGGAATGCCCGAACGTCGCGCCCGCTCCGCCGTCGCCACCCGCGCCGCGATACTCGACGCCGCCCGCGCCCGGTTCGGAACCGACGGCTACGAACGCACGACGATGCGCGCCATCGCATCGGATGTGGGCGTCGACCCCGCACTGGTGGTCCGGTACTTCAGCACCAAGGAATCACTGTTCGCCGAGGCCGCCGAATTCGATCTGCACCTGCCCGACCTCCACGACGTGCCCGTCGAGGACCTCGCGAGCGTGCTGATGCCACGCTTCTTCGCGGTGTGGGAGAACGACGGTGCGTTCCTCCCCCTCCTCCGCGCGGCGGCGACCAGCCCGCGCGCCGCCGAGGCGATGTTGCAGGTCTTCGCCCGCCAGGTGGCGCCCGCGCTCGCCGTGGTCGCGGCGGACCGCGCGGACGAGCGTGCGGCCCTCGTCGGGTCGCAGGTCCTCGGACTCGCCTTCTCCCGCTACATACTCCGGGTGCCGCCCGTGGCGGACATGACGCACGAACAGCTGATGCGCTGGGTCGGGCCCGTGCTCGAGTACTACCTCACGACAGAACCGCGGTAGCCCTACCGGTGATGCCTGCCGCCGTTCAGCATCCAGCGGGCGTCGAGCTCGCTCGTGCTGCGGCGGTGCCGCCTGATGGTGAACGACGTGATCGGCAACCGCTCGACGACGCTCGCCTCGGCACGCGGATCGCCCGCGATCCCCTGTTCCAGAACCGAATACGCGGTGTGGTTGACCGAATGCACGGCCAGCCGGAGGGCGTCGAGCGCCGTCGGTCGCGGCCCGAACGCGGCGAGCGTGTGACCGCCGTCCACCGCAGTTTCGACCACCGCGTAGAAATGCCAGTCTGCGCCCGAATCGCCAGTCATGATGCGCCTCACTCGATGTGCTTCTGTGAGCTGTGCCATCACGGTATCGCGAGGGTACGACACGTTTTCGGAGCCGCGCCGCTCAGGCGACGGACCGGCGGCCGATCCCGAAGAGCTCCTGGGGGGCATCGATTCCCTTGAGCCGGTGACTGCCCGCCGGTTCGCCCCAGAACTCGTCGGTGTCGAGTTCGTCGTAGAACTCGCCGGTCACGACCACCTCGTGGGACGGTGCGACCGCGACGACGCGGCTGGCCATGTTGACGGGCCTGCCGAACCAGTCGCCCGCACTGGGCACGGCCGTGCCCCAGGCGATCCCGGCCCGCAACGGCGGAAGCCCCTCGGTGCGCGCGGCCTGCACGAGATCGAGCGCGGTGTACGCCAGCGCGTTGGGATCGGGCGAGACCAACATGACGGCGTCCCCGATCGTCTTCACCAGACGCACCGGCGCCAGCGCCAGATCGGTGGCCAGCCCGTCGAGCCGCTCGGCCACCCGCCCCAGATCGGCGGGCGCCACCTGCTCACCGAGCAGCGTGAATCCGACGAGGTCGGCGAAACAGACGCCGATCTCCTGCGCACCCCGAACCTGCAGGTTCGAGTCCCTGGCGATGCCCACCGCATCGGACCTCAACTGGTGGCGCAGAGTGGTGGCGATGAGGTGAGCCAGGATCTGCGCCTCGAAATCCGCGATGCGACGCACCTCCACCGCGTACCGCAGGGCCACCTCGGGGTGATCGCGCGTCGCCTCGAGTCGCTCCTGCAGCAGCGCGTCCGCGGCGTCGGCGACCGTCCAGAGGTTGCGGCCGAGGACCCGCGCGGCCGCGAAAATTCCGCTCTCGTCGAGCCCCAGGTCCCGGTACTGCTTGAGTCCGCGTGCGAGGTCGAGGTCGCCGTCGTCGTAGAACGTCCCGTCCTCCGACGCACCCCGGCCGATCGCCCGGAACCACCGCCGGGTGTCCTCCACGGTGACGCCGGCCTTCCGGGAGATCTCGTCGATGCCGTACCGCCCCTTCGGCGACAGCGCGTGCTCGAGCAGCAGGTGCGCGAGGCGATCGTCCCGCGAGGCGACGCGGAGTTCGTCGATCGACACCCCGTCCTCGATCAGGGTGTTCAGCACCCCCATGCGCGCAGAACGATCCGACCCGCTGAGTCCGTCGAGGAGGCCGGCGGCCTCGAACTCGTGGAGTTGCGTCGGTGGCGGACCCGGGCGTCGGAGCGGGCGAGGCGGCGGGGACACCAGACGTCCCGTTCGGGGCGTGATCCGTCGGGGCTGTCGCGGGATGCGCACGTCCTCATCGTCCCAGGAACGACGTCGCCCATCGCCGTAATCCTGCGAACTCACCTTCCCCCGTGACCATGACCGAACTATATTCGGTATGTGCCGATTCAAAGTCTGTTGCTGGACGCGGCGGAGGGACATTTCGCCCGCCGCGGCGTCCTCGCGACCCGGCTCGCCGACATCCGGCACGAGGCCGGTGTCAGTGTGGGAGCCGTCTACCACCACTTCCCGAACAAGGAAGAGCTGTATCTCCAGGTCTGGCTACGCGCGCTCGCCGACTATCAGGACGGATTCCGGGCCGCACTCTCGGAATGCGCCGACGCCCGGTCCGGGGTGGAAGGCGCCGTGGTCCGCCACCTGCAGTGGGTGTCCGGCAACCCGCAGCGGGCCACCATCCTCGCCGCACCCCGGCCCCCGGGCATCGACGAGCGGGCCGATTCCACCAACGCGGCGTTCTTCCGCGACGTCACCCACTGGTGGCGGGTCCACGAACACTACGGAACGGTCCGCCGGTTCGACTTCGACGTGCTCTACGCGTTGTGGCTGGGACCGGCTCAGGAGTACTCACGCCAGTGGCTCGCGGGCGCCATGACCACCGACCCCACCGCGGTGGCGCCCGAACTGGCGCGCGCCGCGTGGAACTCGCTACGGAACCAGGAGTAGAGGCATGACAGTGGACGTCGCACTCACCGCCGACACCGCGCAAGCCGTGCTGGCGGCCCAGCCGTTCAGCGTGCTCGTCGGCGCCCGCATGACGCAGTTCGGGGAGGGCGGCGCCACCCTCGAGATCCCCGTCCGGGACGAACTCCGCCAACAGAACGGCTTCGTGCACGGCGGTGTCCTGTCGTACGCCGCCGACAACGCTCTGACGTTCGCCGCAGGCACCGTGCTCGGCGCGAACATCATGACCGCGGGCTTCACGATCACCTACCTCCGCCCCGCCCAGGGCGTGCTGCTGCGGGCGGACGCCCGAGCCGACGCCTCGACCCGGCGCCAGGCGTTGTGCCGGTGCGACATCTACGCGGTGCAGGACGACGGCTCGGAGGTACTGTGCGCCGCCGCCCAGGGCACGGCGACGGTCAAGCAGCCGCGGTAGTCGCGGCCGCACGGGATGGAACGATGGGACCATGGCTCACTCCGTCGATCGCGCATCCGTGGACAGGGCGCGTGAGCGCATCACCGGCCTGATCCGCAGGACACCCACGTTCCGTGCCACGGTCCCCACCGTGCACGGCCCCGTACCGGTGATCTTCAAACTCGAGTTCCTGCAGTACGGTGGCTCGTTCAAGGTGCGGGGCAGCCTCAACGCGCTGCTCCACGCCGAGGAGGACGGGCGGCTCGACGATGCGGGCGTCGTCATCGCGTCCGGCGGGAACGCCGCCATCGGAGCGGCCTGGGCGTCGCGGCTGCGGGGCGTGAAGTGCACGGTGGTCGTCCCCGTCACGGCACCCGACGTCAAGATCGACAAGCTGATCGCGCTCGGCGCGGACGTGCGCAAGGTCGGTGCTCGATACGCCGAGGCGGCCGAGTACGCGGAGGAACTCGCGACGTCCTCGAACGCCCTCGCCCTGCACGCCTACGATCTCCCCGACATCGTCGCCGGGGCGGGCACCATCGCACTCGAGATCCAGGACGACGTCGCCGAGCCGCTGTCCTACGTGATCGCCGTCGGCGGCGGCGGACTGCTCTCCGGTGTCGTCGCAGGCAGCGGCGAGGACGACAGCATCTACGGCGTGGAACCGAGCGGAGCGGCGACGCTGCACTCCGCGGTCGCCGCCCGGCAGCCCGTGGACATCGACATCGACAGCATCGCCGGCGATTCCCTCGGCGCCACCAAGATCGGTTCCATCGCCTGGGAGACCGTCCGGTCGCGGCCCGTGTCCAGCCTGATCGTCGACGACGACGCCCTCATCGACGCGCGAACGCTGCTGTGGGAGGAGTTCCGGATCGTCGTCGAGCACGGCACCGCCGCGGCGCTCGCCGCGATCGTCACCGGACAGCTCGCCCCCGCCGACGACAAGCCGCTCTGCGTGGTGCTCTGCGGCGCCAACACGTCGATGACCAGCTACTGATTCACAGATGTCTCAGCCGCGCGGTTTCAGCCGGCTGTTCGGCAGTTCGGGTGCGGGCAGCGGATCGCCGTCGTAGCCCTCGACGGTGCCGAACCGGGGGTCGGCGGGCGCCGCTCCCCGGAGCTCGGACTGCCACTCGCGGCGGTAGCCGACGATGTCCTCGTGGCTGCGGCCGAGGAAGTTCCACCACATGATCACCTGCTCGCCCAGCGGCTCACCGCCGAGCAGCAGCAGCCGGGCCCGGGTTCCGCCCGTATTGCGCAGCGCCACCAGCGATTCCCCGGGCGGCTGATAGCCGAGTTCCGCCCACCGCAGCGTGGTCCCCCGCAGCTGCACCTCACCCTCGTCGACGAGCACCCCGACCTCGAAGCCCCGCTCGATGTCGAGCGTGACGTCCGCACCCGGCTCCAGAAGGATCTCGGCGCCGAGCAGCGGCGTGAAAGTGCGGACCGGTGACGTCGAGCCCGCCGTGCTCCCGAGGAACACCCGCACGGTCGCGCCGTCCAGTTCGACCGGATCGGGTGCGTACGTCTCGAACGCCGGATCCGCGTCCTGCGCCGACGCCGGCAACGCCACCCACAGCTGCGCGCCGTGCAGGATGCGCGTCTGCGGTGTCGAGACCTCGGAGTGCGCGATCCCCCGACCCGCGGTCATCAGGTTGAGCTCACCGGGACGCACCATCGCGTGCGAACCGATGCTGTCGCGGTGTTCGATCTCGCCGGTGAACAGCCAGCTCACCGTCTGCAGTCCCGTGTGCGGGTGCGGCGGCACGTTCATCCCGCCCGTTTTCCCGACGTCGTCCGGACCGTAGTGGTCGGCGAAGCACCAGGCTCCGATCAGCGACCGTTCCCGCTGTGGGAGGGTGCGCCGGACCGGCATCGCGCGGGGACCGCCGAGCGGGACCTCGCGCGCGCCGAGCACCTGGATGCCCCCGCCGTCGGGGTGCGACTCGCACCGCTCTTCCACCGAATTCGTCTCCAGATTGCTCACTGCTCCATCGTGCCTTCCGTCAGTCCTGTGCGCCGCGCAGTTTCGCGCAGAGTTCGGTGAGTGTGTCGAGTTCGTCGTCGGACAGTGCCGGGCCGACGTGCCGCCGGATGCTCGCCGCGTGCCTGCGTCCGACGGACTTCTGCACGCGCGCACCCTCGTCCGTCAGGACGACGACGGTCCCCCGGCGGTCGCCGGGATCGCACTCCCGCGTGACGAATCCGGAGCCGGACAGCCGCTCGACGAGCCGGCTCAGCGACGGTTGGCTGAGCAGGATCTCCCGGTTGAGATCGTGCAGGCGCAGTCTGTGTCCGGGTGCCCGGGCCAGGGTGAACAGCACGTCGTATTCGCGCATGCTCAGCTCGTCCCACACGTCGTCTGCGGCGAGGTTGCGCATCACCGCGACCTGGGCGCGGAAGAGAGCCTCCCACGCCTCGGCCGCTCGTTCGGTCCTACTGACGGGCGGCATCGACCGGCTCGCGATCGGCCTTCGTCGACGCGTGCGTCGGCGGGTTGTCCGGCACGCCCGCAGGTCGCCGGGCGGCGAACTCCTTGCGCAGCACGGGCACGACCTCGCCGCCGAGCAGATCCAGCTGCTCCAGCACCGTCTTCAGGGGAAGCCCCGCATGGTCGACGAGGAACAACTGCCGCTGGTAGTCGCCGAAGAAGTCGGCGAACGTCAGGGTCTTCTCGATCACCTGCTCCGGTGTGCCGACGGTCAGCGGGGTCTGATCGGTGAAGTCCTCGAGACTCGGCCCGTGGCCGTAGACCGGGGCGTTGTCGAAGTAGGGCCGGAACTCGTCGACGGCGTCCTTGGCGTTCCTACGCATGAACACCTGCCCGCCCAGTCCGACGATCGCCTGGTCCGCGCGGCCGTGACCGTAGTGCTCGTACCGTTCGCGGTAGAGGTTGATCAGGGCGATGTAGTGCTCCTTGGGCCAGAAGATGTTGTTGGCGAAGAAGCCGTCACCGTGGAACGCCGCGATCTCGGCGATCTCCGGGCTGCGGATCGAGCCGTGCCACACGAAGGGCGGGATGCCGTCGAGCGGACGCGGGGTCGACGTGAAGCCCTGCAGCGGGGTGCGGAACTGCCCCTGCCAGTCCACGACGTCCTCGTCCCACAGCCGGCGGAGCAGCCGGTAGTGCTCGAGCGCCAGCGGAATCCCCTGGCGGATGTCCTGACCGAACCACGGGTAGACGGGGGCCGTGTTTCCGCGACCCATCATGAGATCCACCCGGCCGTCCGCGAGGTGCTGCAGCATCGCGTAGTCCTCGGCGATCTTCACCGGGTCGTTGGTGGTGATCAGCGTCGTGGACGTCGACAGGATGATCTTCTCGGTCTGCGCTGCGAGGTAGCCGAGCATGGTGGTCGGGGACGACGGCACGAACGGCGGGTTGTGATGCTCGCCGGTGGCGAACACGTCGAGCCCGACGGCCTCCGCATGCTTGGCGATGGTCGTCATCGCCTTGATGCGCTCGTGCTCGGTGGGGATGCGGCCGGTGGTGGGATCGGGGGTCACGTCGCCGACGGTGAAGATTCCGAACTGCATAGCTGTTCCTCTCGCGCCAGAACTCCATGCGTTTGCATGAACCTATTGCAACATTCAACCACTTCGCCCTATTCCGGAAACGGCCGAGGGCGGCAAGCGCAGTGCGCTTGCCGCCCTCGGCGACGTTCGGATCGAACGAGCCCGATCAGTGCATCATGACCGTCGGGGCACCTTCGGCCTCGAGCTGCGGGTTGACCGACTTCTTGCGCGGCAGCAGGAACGCCGGGATGAGTGTCAACGCGATCAGCACGGTGGCGACCAGGAACGTGTTGCCGAACGCATCGGCGGCCTGACTCAGGACCTGGTCCACCATCCCGGGAGGCTCCTGTGCGGCAACCTCGGGCACGTGCTGCATCGCGACCGTCTGGCTGTCGAGACCGCGATCGAGCAGCTGGTTGGTGAGGACCACCGACATGACCGCGGTACCGATCGAGCCTGCGGTTTGCTGGACGATGTTCATGAGGGTCGAACCACGCGCGACCTGATCGTTGGAGAGCGTCACGATCGCGGCGGTCATCAGCGGCATCATCGTGCAGCCCATGCCCATGCCCATCACGAACAGGGCACCCATCAGCAGCCACGTCGGCGAGTCCGCCGCAACCTGGGTGAAGGTACCCAGACCGATCAGGATCAGCGGCAGACCCGTCAGCACGATCTTGCCGGGGCCGATCTTGTCGACGAGTCGTCCGGCCACGGGCATGGTCAGCATCGCACCGATACCCTGCGGAGCCATCAGCAGACCGGCGGCGAGCGTGGTGTGCCCGCCGACCTGGATGAAGTAGCTGGGGAACAGCAGACCGGCACCCATGAACGCGACGATGAACAGCGAAGTCGTGATGACGGCGACCGACAGTTGCCGGTTCTCGAACAGGTGCAGGTCGATCAGCGGGTGATCCTTGCGCAGCGCGTGGAACACGAACGCGATGATCAGCGCCAGGCCGACCGCACCGGGCACGAGCACGCGGGCCGCGGCGACCGTGCCCACCTCGGGGATCGACGACACACCGAACAGGAACAGAGCCAGGCCGGGCGAGAGCAGCAGCATGCCGAGGAAGTCGAAGGACTCGGAGGGCGAGGCCTTGTCGGACGGCAGGATGATGAACGCGGCAGTGAGGGCGACGATCCCGATCGGCACGTTGATCAGGAAGATCCAGTGCCAGCTCGCCGCCTCGATCAGCCAGCCACCGAGGATCGGGCCGCCGATGGGGCCGAGCAGCATGGGGATACCGAGAACCGCCATGACCCGGCCGACACGGTCGGGTCCGGCCGCCTTCGTCATGATCGTCATGCCGAGCGGCATCAGCATGCCGCCGCCGAGGCCCTGCAGGACGCGGAAGCCGATGAGCGACGTGATGTCCCACGCGAAGCTACACAGCACCGAGCCGAGGACGAACAGCACGAGCGCCGTCATGTAGAGGCGCTTGGTGCCGAATCGGTCGGCCGCCCACCCGGTGACGGGGATGACCGTGGCCAGGGCGAGCGTGTACGCGGTCATCGTCCATGCGACGGTGGCGTACGTGGTGTCGAACTCCGTGGCGAACGTCGGCAACGCGACGCTGACGACGGTCACGTCGAGGATCGACATGATGGCACCGAGCACCACCACGGACGCGATCTTGAGGACCGTGCCGTCGAGCTTGTCGGGCGCCGCGTTCGCGGCGGTCGGCGATGTCATCCGAGTATCTCCTGGTTGAGTTCTCGCAGGGACTCCCCCGCGAGGATCGGTTGTAGTGCCTCGATCAGCCGAGTCCGCTCGATCTCCGGAACCCGCCATGCGAACCGTCGCAACTGATCACGCTTGCATTCGATGTGCTGGGTAGCGACCTTATGTCCGGCCTCCGACAAGGAGACCCGCTTGACCCGCCGGTCGCGTTCGTCCTCCCGGCGAACGACCAGACCCAGTTTCACGAGTTGATCGACGTTCCTACCCGCTGCGGCCACCGAGAGCCGCAACCGCTCGGCCACCTCGTTGATCGGAAGTGGCTCACTGTGCTGAACCAGCGCGAAGAGCATGCGCACCTGCGAGAACGTGAGGTCCAGCTCGATGAGGTTGTCCATCGACTCCGACTCCCCCGCACTCAACAGTTGGGTGAAGAAATCGTTGAGTAGTTCGAAGAGAAGATCAGGAGATTTGTCGGGCACCCTCGAATGCTAGCGCTCATGCAACTATTGCCCAAGGGCAACTATGGCGCAACCGAATAAATGGTGTCAGGTATCACATTCCCCGGCGGCACCCTCGACCTGCGGGTTCAGTCCTGGACGAGCACCGCTTTGCCCAGCACGAGGCCCGCCTCGAGATCGCGCAGTGCGTCCGCGGCCCGCTCGAGCGGATACCGGGACGTGACCACGGGACGCAGTCCGCGCTCCACGTGCCGGATCAACGCGGCATGCACCTCCTCCAGCGCATTCGGTTCGGTCCGGATGAACTCACCCCAGGCCGCACCCACGATGCTGATGTTGCGGAACAGCACCCGGTTCACCTTCACCTCGGGGATCGCCCCGCCCGCGAAACCGATCACGACCAGCCGGCCTTCCGGGGCCAGCACCCGGACGGCCTCGTCGAACGCGCCGCCGCCGACCGGATCGACCACGATCTGCGCGCCCCGGCCGCCGGTCAGCTCACGGACCCGGGCGCCCCAGCCGTCGTCTAGGCGGACGACCTCGTCGGCCCCCAGTTCGCGCAGGAAGTCGTCGGCCCCGTCCCGGCGCACCACCGCGATCACGCTGGCGCCGTGCGCCTTGGCCAGCTGGATGGTGGACGTCCCCACCCCACCCGCCGCGCCGAGGACGACGACGGTTTCGCCTGCGCGCAGCCGAGCCCGGCGCTCCAGCGCGAATTCCATCGTCTGGTAGTTGATGATCAGCGACGCCGCTTCGTCGAAATCCAGGGTCGACGGGATGGGCAGCACCTGTGCCGGGGGCACCGCGACCCGTTCGGCGTAACCGCCGACCTGCGACGCCGCGAGAACACGTCGACCGGGCTCGAATCCGCTGCCGGCCGGTGCCGACACCACGACACCCGCGACTTCGGCACCGGGAACGAACGGCAACCCGGGGCCCAGCTGATATTTGCCGTAGCTGATCAGCAGGTCGGGGAAGCACACACCGCTGGCCTTGACGTCGATCAGGACGAGTCCGTCGGCCGCTGGTTCGGGAATGTCCTGCAGCGTCATGCCGCCCGGCCCCGACAGCTCCGTCACCACCACTGCGCGCATGCTCGAAACATTAGACGCGCAGGGGTGGCGACAGGCGTCAACGAGCGAACAGCCGCTTCCGCCTGCGGGCGACCGACACCAGCTCGACCTTGTCGGTCATCTTCACGCGGGGCCGGCCGGATCCCGCCGCGCGGCCGGTCTCCGCCTTGTCGATCGCACGCCAGCCGGGGAAGCCGATCTGTTCCGGCTGGCGCCGCTCGATCAGCTTCTTCACGTCCTTGCGGGTGCCGACCGTCCCGAGGAGCTTTCCGGCCTCGAAATCCGCGAGCAGCGACGACACCGTCTCCTTCGCGCATGCCTTGTTGGTGCCGATGACGCCGCTGGGACCGCGCTTGATCCATCCGGTCACGTACACCCGGTCGGTGACCCGGCCGTGCTCGTTGGGGATCACGCCACGCTTCTCGTCGAACGCGACACCGCCGACGGGATTGCCGCGGTACCCGATGGAGCGCAGCACGAGCGAGGTGTCCAGCGAGCCCTCCTCGCCCCGAGCCCGGGCGGACATCGCACCGGACTCGTCGACCACGAGTTCGTTGCGTCCGTAGCGCAGGGCCTCGGCCTTGCCGGATCCGGTGACCTCGAGCGGCGACGTCAGGTAGCGGAACACGATTCGCTTGTGACCGGGCCGCGGGGCACGCTGCGCGAACTCCCGCGCCAGCCGGACCTTCATCGCGGTGGCCGGATCGTCCAGCAGTGCCTCACTGGCCGGGTCGAGGTCGAGGTCGGCGTCGTCGATGACGACGTCCACGTTCCCGAGGTCGCCGAGCGCCAGGAACTCGGGGTTGCTGTAGGCGGCCTGCGCGGGCCCGCGGCGGCCGAGGAGCACGACCTCGTCGATGTTGCTGCGCCGCAGCGCGGCGAGGGCGTGATCGGCGATGTCCGTCCGCTCCAGCTCCTCGACGTTCATCGTGAGGATGCGGGCCACGTCGAGCGCGACGTTACCGTTGCCGACGATCACCGCGCGCTTCGCGGACAGGTCGAACGTGCGCTCCGCGTAGTCCGGGTGGCCGTTGTACCAGGCCACGAACTCGGTGGCGGCGTGCACGCCGGGGAGG
>NZ_LTCZ01000082.1:0-18033 GCF_001583455.1 Rhodococcus sp. LB1
CCCTCACGGATGACGCGAACCGAGCCGGCGCGGCCGGGGTCTACGGAGGTCGTGGTCTGTTCGAGCAAAGGGATACTCCATCGTTGCGGGCGCGGGATAGGGCGCCGTAGTGGCCGTCCGGGGTGAGGACGAAGCTGTACAACTCACTGCACAGGGGACTACTGCGGTTTCGCGAGCGGCCATCCTGTGATCTGCTTGGGACGCGGGGGCGCGTAGGTTCGCACCTTCGAAGTCGAGAGACCCAACCCTACAAGAGATTCCGCTAATTTGACAGCGGCACTGACGCCGTCGACAACCGGAACGCCGGCGCGCTCACGGATCCGGTCGTCGAGGCCGGCCATTCCACCGCAGCCGAGGCAGATCACCTCGGCCTTGTCTTCGCGCACAGCAGCTTCGGCCTCGTCGACGATCGCCTCGATCGTGCGCTCGGGGTCGGATTCCAGCGCGAGCACGGGCAGACCGCTCGCGCGTACACTCGCGCACTTGGTGTCGAGGCCCGCGAGCCGGAGCCGGTCTTCGATGAGCGGTACGGTGCGGTCGAGGGTGGTGACCACGGAGTACTTGTGTCCCAGCATCATTGCGATACTTGCGGACGCCTCGGTGATGTCGACGACGGGTACGTCGAGCAACTCCTGCAGGCCTTCCCTGCCGTGTTCGCCGTATCCGGCCTGGATCACCGCGTCGTACGGTTCCGCGTACGACCGGACCCGGTCCATCACGGCGATCGCGGCGAGGTAGCTCTCGAAGTTCCCTTCCACGGATTCCGCACCGATCTCCGGTGTGAGCCCGACGATCTCGGTACCGGGTGCCGCGGCGGCCTCGGCCTGTTTGGCGATGGCGTCCGTGATGGACGTGGTGGTGTTGACGTTGACGACGAGAATACGCATCGAAAGCTCCTGTCAGTGGTCGCCGTGGCCGCTGTCCACGGCGATGGACTCGCCGGACACGTCCGCGTACTGCCGGGTGCGGTCGCCGACGACCGCGTAGATTGCTGCCGCCAGGCCCGCTCCGATGAACCAGGAGAACGGGGCGACGAGATGGAAGGCGGGGACGATCGCGAACAGGGTACTGACGAGCGCGGCGGGAACGAGGGCATAGATGGCCCGCAGGTTGAATCCCTTGCGGTAGTAGTAGGGTCCGGTCGGGCTGTCGGAGTAGAGGGCAGGTACATCGACCTTCGTGCGGCGGATGAACCAGTAGTCGACGAAGATGATGCCGAACAGCGGGCCGAGGACGGCGCCGAGGCCGCCGAGGAAGTAGTTGATCACCACGGGGCTGTCGTAGAGATTCCAGGGCAGCAGGACCACGCCGATGCAGGCGCTGATGATGCCGGCCTTGCGGAAGCTGATCTTCTCGGGGGCGAGGTTCGACAGCACGTACGACGGTGCGACGAAGTTCGCCATGACGTTGACGGCCATCGTCACGATCACGAGGGCCAGGCAGGCCAGCGACAGGAACAGGGTGTTCGGGATCGCCGCGACGATGTCGGTGGGGCTGTCGATGATGGTTCCGTCGATCTGGAACTGGGCGCCGCACAGAATGAACGCGATGACGGCGAACGCGAGGACGTTGACGAACAGTCCCCAGAAGTTGCCGCGCACGACGGCAGTCTTCGACGGGGAGCGCCGCGAGAAGTCGCAGAAGTTGAGGATCAGGGTGCCGTAGATCGACATCCACAGGGCTGCGCCTGCGAAGACCTGCCGCCACATCTCCCCGCCCGAAGCGGGCTGATCGGACGTCCAGGCGATGGAGAAGTCGGTGCGGAACAGCATCCACAGGGCGAGCGAGCCGACCGTGACCAGGATCAGCGGACCGGCCAGACTCTCGAATCGGCGCACGGCCTCCATCCCGTAGACGAGGACGACGATCTGGATCGCCCAGATCCCGATGAAGCAGATCCACCCGAGGCTGGAGAGTCCCAGGATCGAGTTCTGGTCGAAGCGGTCGAGCGACGGCGCCACGGCGACGAGGAAGATCCGGAAGACGATCGACGCGAGGTAGGTCTGGATTCCGAACCAGACGATCGCGATGACCGCGCGGACGATGGCGGGAATCTGGGCGCCACGGATTCCGAAACTGATCCGGCTCATCACGGGGAAGGGCACGCCCGTCTTCTGTCCCATGAAGCCGGCGTAGGTCATCGCGACGCACACGATGACCGCTCCGATCATGAGCGACAGGATCATGTGGCCGCCGCCCAGCCCGAGCGCGAACAGGCCGATGGCGAACGAGTAGTTCGCGATGTTGTGGACGTCGTTGGTCCACAACGTGAAGATGCTGTAGCTACCCCAGCGGCGACCCGAGGCCTTCGTGGGTGCCAGGTCCAGGTTGTAGAGTGCGGTACTCGTCTCGGTCGCTGTCGGCGTCGGCGTCGGCGTCGGCGTCGGCGTCGCGACGGTAGTGGTGTGCCGCGAGACTGTGTCGTCTATGAGCATGTGCCTGTCCTTGCGTGGCGGCGAACGAACTTCCGTATCACGGAAAGCTTGTTCCATTGGTCCCTCCAAGTGTGAGCCAGGCAACAGTGACCGGTCAATGATTTCCGCAGGATATATCTTGGTGCCGCACCACCCGGAACACGACAAACCCGCTGCAGCACTGGATCTTTCGGATCCAGCGCCATGCAAGGGTGCGGCGGCGTCAGGCCAGTCCGCGGCTGAGCAGCCGGCCCCGGGGGGCCTCGTCGAGGTCGATCCGCTTGCCGGCCAGCCAGGTACTGTGCACGACGCCGGCGAGGGCTGCGTGCACGATTACGCCGCGCCGAACCCGGCGACCCCCTTCAGCGCCAGTTCGCGCGTCGACGTCGGATTCCTGGCCGCGCCGTACCCCCCAACGTCCCGGACTTTACGGGCCCTGCACGACGCGGGCGTGTTCGAGTCCAAATGAGCTATCAGCGGAATACTGCCCCGTCCAAGCCCGTGAAGAAGCTGATCTGTGGTGCGGGGCCGCTTCGGGGGGAGGTGGGTGTGGTTGGCGAGTCGAGTCATTTCTGATGGTAAGGCATGCGGCAATGATCGACAGCGCGCTCCACTCGCAGCGCGACGAAGTATGCGACGACCAGAAGTGGTTGCCCCACAATTATTTGCGTGTGTGAACTCCCATCGCAGTGCACGTGACGGTGTCGCCGTCGAATTCGGTGAGGGTACCCCGGACTTGTCGGACCCCTCTGTCATGATCTGGTGACACCGCGTCGGCATCGGAGCGGTGAAGGCTCCTCGGCCATCAAAGGTGTTGAGTGCGAAGTGAAACGGATTGTCGTGGTCAAACTCGTACCCAGTCCTGATCAGTTCGCGGCGCTGGAATCGACGTTGGTGTTGTGCAATGAGGTTGCCAATGAGGTTGCCGGGTGGGCGCAGTCGAGGAGACTGCGGTCTCGGCGGGCGTTGCAGGTCGCGCTGTATCCGATGGTGAAGGCGCGGGGGCTTTCCGCGCAGCCGGCGTTGCATGTTCTGCGGAAAGTTGCCGACGCGTACACCACAAGACAAGCGAACCTGACCAACGGAAACTACGGTCGACCAGGGTCGAAACGATATACCGCAGTGGCCGGTACCGCGGTCGCATTCCGGCCGCAGTTCGCCACCGACATCAACCATCAACTGTCGAAAACTATTGTTGCCAAGGCACAACGCACCGGTCGTGGGATCGCGATAGAAGACCTGTCAGGTATCCGCGACCGGGTACGGCTAGCCCGGAGGCAACGGACCCAACTCCACTCCTGGGGATACGCCCAGCTACGAGCGCAGATTGCCTACAAGGCCGAGATGGCTGGGGTGCCCGTCGCTGTCGTCGACCCCCGGAACACCTCGCGAACCTGCTCACAGTGCGGGTACTGCGACAAAGCGAACCGGGTTTCCCAAGCAACATTCCGATGCCGGCACTGCCAGTGGACCGGTCACGCCGACCACAACGCGGCCTGCAACATCGCCGCACTCGGACATCGCACCTACAGGGCCGCCCAATCAACCGCGCCCATAGCAGCCACCCCTCCCACAGCCAGTGGGAACGTGAGCAGCAAACCCGGCCCTTCAGGGCCGAGTAGTTGATGTGCTTCCTGCTGCACTCGACAAGTTGCCACCGTTAAATCGACGTACGCCTGATCGGCGGCGACCGGCGTTTCACGTCCAGTGCCAGGGCGTCGACGGTCGGCGGGATGCTGTTGAGCGGCATGTCGACGATCGTGGTCACCCCGCCGGCCGCGGCCCGGGTCGCGCTCGCGAAGCCCTCCCATTCGGTGCGGCCCGGCTCGTTGACGTGCACGTGAGTGTCGACGAGACCGGGGATCAGCACCTCGTCGTCGCCCAGTTCGACGACGACCTCCGCGTCGAGCTGGGCGCCGAACGGTTCGATGACGACGATCCGGCCGTCCCGCACGCCCACGCAGCGGGCGACCTCCCCCGCCGCGGTGATCACCCGCGGGGCACGGAACAGCAGGTCGAGCGGGTCAGACATCGCCTTCACGACCTGCGTCGGCGATGCCGCGCACTGCTGCCGCCACGGCCGGGGCCACGGCTGCATCGAACACGCTCGGCACGATGTATGTGGGATTGAGCTCCGACGGGGACACCGAATCGGAGATCGCCCGGGCCGCGGCGATGAGCATGTCGTCGGTGATCTCGACGGCGTGCGCGTCGAGCAGACCACGGAACACGCCCGGGAACGCGAGCACGTTGTTGATCTGGTTCGGGAAGTCGGACCGGCCGGTCGCGACGACGGCAGCGTGCTGTCCGGCGGCGACGGGATCGACCTCGGGGACCGGATTCGCGAGGGCGAACACGATCGAGTCGGGACCCATCGTCGCGATGTCGTCGCCGGTCAGAATGTCCGGTGCCGAGACACCGATGAACACGTCCGCGCCGACCACTGCGTCCCGCAGCGATCCGGACCGCGCTTCCGGGTTGGTGTTGTCCGCGATCCAGGACCGGAACGAGTCGGACGTGTCGTCCGGCGAGAGGATTCCGTTCCGCCCGCACGCCACGATGTTCGTCGCACCCTGCGCGACCAGCAGTCGGATGATCGCGTGTCCGGCGGCGCCGACACCCGAGACCACGATCTTCACCGTGTCGAGGCTCTTCTCGACCACCCGCAGTGCGTTGGTCAGTGCGGCGAGAACCACGATGGCGGTGCCGTGCTGATCGTCGTGGAACACCGGGATGTCCAGCATCTCGCGGAGCCGTGCCTCGATCTCGAAGCAGCGCGGGGCGGAGATGTCCTCGAGATTGATTCCGCCGTACACCGGAGCGAGGGCCCGGACGATCTCGACGATCGCGTCCGTGTCCTGGGTGTCCAGGCAGACCGGCCACGCGTCGACGTCCGCGAACTGCTTGAACAGGGCCGCCTTGCCCTCCATCACGGGAATCGACGCGGCGGCGCCGATGTTTCCCAAACCCAGCACGGCCGAGCCGTCGGTGACGACCGCGACGGTGTTGCGCTTGATCGTCAGCCGCCGCACGTCCTCGGGGTTCTCCGCGATCGCGGTGCAGACCCGGGCGACACCGGGTGTGTACGCGCGGGACAGGTCGTCGCGGTGCTTGAGCGGAACCTTCGGCACCACTTCGAGTTTCCCGCCGAGATGGAGCAGGAACGTGCGGTCACTGACCTTGCCGACCACGACGCCGGGCACGTCGGCGATCGCGGACGCGATCTGCTCGGCGTGATCGACGTCGGAGGCGTCGCACGTCACGTCGATGACCATGTGGTCGGGGTGGCTCTCCACCACGTCCAGCGCGGTCATGGCGCCCTTCACGGAGGCCACCGCCCCGGCGAGAGTCGAGGTGGTGCCTGCGCCGACCGGGGCCGTGACGCGAACGGTGATGGAGTAACCGGGACTGGGATTGGGCATGCGTGTTTCCTCGGGTTCGTCAGGTAGGGGCTAGCGCGGCGCCTGGTCGGCGACGAGCGCTTGATGGCTCTGGGGAAGGGCTTCCCACCAGGTGCGTCGCGTCTCCGACAGCGCTGTCGTGTCGAGGTCGCCGAACAGCCGCAGCCGGGACAGGCCGCCGTCGGGGTAGACGTCGAGTCGCAGGTGGGTCGCCGCGGCGGTGCCGTCCAGAACGAAGCGGTGCCGCGTGTCGGGTTGTACGGCCGTGCGCGGCAGCAGTTCGGTCCACGCGCCCTCGTCTGCGATGTCGGCGGTGCGCGCGTCGGCGGTGCTCAGCCGCACCCAGCCGGGCGCATTCCCCACGTAGTAGCTGGTGTCGATCTCGACGTGCCGGGGAAGGCCGGCCGCCGCCAGCGAGAACACCGCGAAGTCGTTTCCGCCGCCACGACGCCGGGAGTTCTCCCAGCCCTCCCCCATGTTGCGGGCCCGCCCGGGAAGGATGATGTTCGCGGGCGACGCGTAGAACGCGTCGGAACAGCCGACGAGGCGTCCGCCGTTCTCCGCGGCCAGCAGGTCCACCGTCCCGCCCAGGAACCGCGGGTCGGGCACGACCTCACCGTGCACACGCAACCGCGCGACGCCGCCGTCGGGGTAGATCGACAGCCGCACGTGTGTCCACCGGTGCCGGTCGGCGACGGCGTAGGCGTTCGCGGCATGCCCCTCGGCCGGGGACTTCTCGACGATGGTCTGCCAATCCGCCTTCATGACCTCCTCGATGGACGGGTAGCCCTCGATCGACGCCGCCTCGATGGAGATGAAGGGCGGGTAGTTGCCCTTGAAGTGCGCGGTGTCCACGACGATCCCGTGGATGATGCCCGCGGCCCCGAGCCGGACGATCGCGTAGTCGTGGCCGTCGTCGCGGCGGCGGCGGGTCTCCCACCCGTCGTACACCTTGCCCTTGTGCCCGAAATCGGACGGGTCGAAGAACGGGGCCTCCGCCTTGATGAGGTTCTCCCGCTGGGCGAACAGTTCGTCGTTGGCCGCGGATACGCTTCCGCCGAGGGCGCGTGAGGCGAGGTCGGGTAGTGCGGTGAAGTCGGATGACGTCATGATTCTCCTCGTGTGCTGAGTGGTGCGAGTTCGGCAGTCGATGCCGCGATCGTGCAGCCGATCCGGCGCAGTAGTTCCGCCGCATCCCTGATCGATCGATGAAGGTCCGGTTCCAGGTCCGCGAGTGCGTATGCCGCGGAGATGCCGGCGCTGTGCAATTGGATGTCGCTGAGCAGGTTTCGGCCACATACGGCGAGGACGGGGATTCCGGCCCTGCGCGCCTCGGTCGCGACGCCGATCGGCGCCTTGCCGTGGAGGCTCTGCTCGTCGAGTGACCCCTCACCGGTGATGACGAGGTCCGCCCCCGCGAGCCTCCCGGGAAAGTCGACGAGCCCGAGGACCGTGTCGATGCCGGGCCGGGTGTCGGCCCCCAGCACCGAGATCGCGCCGAACGCCGCGCCTCCCGCAGCGCCCGCCCCCGCGACCCGGCTGTCGTCGCGGCCGGTCGCGGCGCGCACGACCTGCGCCCACCGGGTCATGGCGTCCTCGAGCACGACCAGTTCTTCTGCGGCCGCGCCTTTCTGGCTTGCGTACACGGCGGTGGCGCCACTCGGGCCGAGGAGCGGGTTGTCGACGTCGCAGGCGAGCCGGAAGTGCGCCGCACGCGCCGCTGGGTGGAGACCGGTCAGGTCGACCCGGGCGGCCCGGCGCAGCGCCGCTCCCCCTTGCGCGACCTCGTTGCCGCCGGCGTCGAGGACACGCACGCCGAGAGCCTGTAACAAGCCGGCACCGCCGTCGGTTGACGCGCTGCCCCCGAGACCGACGGTGATCTCGCGAGCTCCCCCCTCCAGCGCGTGCCTGACGACGGTGCCGAGTCCGAATGTACTGGCACCCAAGGGGTCCGACACACCGTCCGGGAGCAGTACCAAGCCCACGGCCGAAGCCAGTTCGACCACCGCGGTCGAGCCGCGCACCGCGTAGGACGAGGTGACGGGCCGACCTGTCGGCCCCGTGGTGGTCACCGCGACCGGAGACCACCCTGCGGCGACGGCCGCGGCGACGGTGCCGTCGCCGCCGTCCGCGACCGGAACACGATCGATCACCCAAGACGGATCACCGGCCAGGAGTCCGTCGGCGAGGGCGTCCGCCACTTCCGCCGCGGTGAGGGATCCCTTGAACTTGTCGGGTGCGACCAGTACACGTGTCACGGTGCCCCCTAGTCCAGCAGCATGAGGGCTGTGGGAGCGTGCTCCCAGCTCTCCGCCAGATCCTCGAACTCGGCGACGTTGTCGAGTTCGGTGCCCATGGCGATGTTGGTGACCCGCTCGAGGAAGACCTCGACCACCACCGGCACCTTGTGCTCACCGGCGAGCTCACGGGCCTTCTCCAGTGCGCCGGCGATCTCGCCGGGCTCGGTGACCCGCAGCGCCTTGCAGCCCAGCCCCTCGGCGACCTTGACGTGATCGACGCCGTACCCCTTCGGGACCGCAGGCATCGTCTCGTGCTCGGTGGACTCCTGGGTGTTGATGTTGTCGAAGCCCAGCTGCACGCAGAAGTCCATGTCGAACGCGCGCTGCGCCTGACGGATCAGTCCCAGGTAGGAGTTGTTCACCACGACGTGGATGTACGGCAGGTTGAACTGGGCGCCCACCGCCAGTTCCTCGATCATGAACTGGAAGTCGTAGTCACCGGACAGCGCCACGACGGGCGTCTCCGGCTCCGCGGCAACCACTCCGAGGGCGGCGGGGATGGTCCAGCCCAGCGGCCCGGCCTGCCCGCAGTTGATCCAGTTGCGCGCCTTGTAGACGTGCAGGAACTGGCCGCCGGCGATCTGCGAGAGCCCGATCGTGCTGACGTACCGGGTGTTGCGCCCGAAAACGCGGTTCATCTCCTCGTACACCCGCTGCGGTTTGACCGGGACGTCGTCGAAGTGGGTCTTGCGCTGCATGGTCCGCTTCCGGGTGGCACAGTCCTCGACCCAGGTGCTGCGGTCCGCGAGGGTTCCGGCGGCCTTACGCTCCTTCGCGACGGCGACGAACAGCTCGAGCGCCGCCTTGGCGTCGGAGACGATCCCGTAGTCCGGTGCGAACACGCGCCCGATCTGCGTGGGTTCGATGTCGACGTGAACGAACTTGCGCCCCTTGCGGTAGGTGTCGAGGCCGCCCGTGTGCCGGTTGGCCCAGCGGTTGCCGATGCCCAGGACGAAGTCCGACGCCAGCATGGTCGCGTTGCCGTACCGGTGGGCGGTCTGCAGACCGACCATGCCCGCGGCGAGGCGGTGGTCGTCCGGGATGGTTCCCCAGCCCATCAGCGTCGGCACCACCGGAACGTCCAGCAGTTCCGCCAGTTCCACCAGCAGATCCGCGGCGTCGGCGTTGATGATGCCGCCGCCGGCGACGATCAGCGGGCGGTCGGCGGCCCCCAGCATGTCGAGGGCCTTCTCCGCCTGCGCCCGGGTCGCGGCCGGCTTGTACACGGGCAGCGGCTGGTAGGTGTCCGGGTCGAACTCGATCTCCGCCAGTTGCACGTCGATCGGCAGGTCGATGAGCACCGGTCCGGGCCTGCCGGACCGCATCAGGTGAAATGCCTGCGCGAACGCACCGGGAACCTGGGCCGGCTCGAGCACCGTCATCGCCATCTTCGTGACCGGACCCGCGATCGCGGCGATGTCGACGGCCTGGAAGTCTTCCTTGTGCAGGCGCGCGACCGGGGCCTGCCCGGTGATCGCGAGGATCGGAATCGAGTCCGCCATGGCCGAGTACAGACCGGTGATCATGTCGGTCCCGGCCGGCCCGGACGTCCCGATGCAGACACCGATGTTTCCGGCCTTGGCGCGGGTGAATCCCTCGGCCATGTGGGATGCGCCCTCGACGTGGCGGGCGAGGACGTGCTTGATCCCACCGTGGTCACGCATTGCCGCGTAGAACGGGTTGATCGCCGCACCGGGGAGGCCGAAGGCCTGGGTGGCACCTTCGAGTTCCAGAATCTTGACCGCTGCATCAGCGGCGCGCATACGAGGCATATCAGTTCTCCATCGAGGATTACGAGTTGAGGCGGGTCACTGGGAGGGGCGGCCGGACAGCCGCTCCACTCCGCGCAGCAGGCCCGAATGATCCAGGCCACCATCACCGTTCGCACGGGCGGAGGCCATCAGCTGGGCGACGACGGCGCCGAGGGGTGTCACGACGCCGGCCTCACGGGCAGCGCTGGTCACGATGCCGAGGTCCTTGTGGTGCAGGTCGATACGGAATCCGGGTTCGAACGACCGGTCCAGCATCTTCTGCGCCTTCTGGTTCAGGACGGCCGATCCGGCGAGCCCGCCGCCGAGTACCTCCACCGCGGCCGCGGTGTCGACACCGTAGGCCTCGAGGAAGATGATCGCCTCGGCGAGCAGCTGGATGTTGCCGGCGACGATCAGCTGGTTCGCTGCCTTCACCGTCTGCCCGGATCCGTTCGGGCCCACATGGACCACCGTCTTCCCGACGACGTCGAGGATCGGCCTGGCCGACTCGAAGTCTTCCGGGGCGCCGCCGACCATGATCGACAGTGCGGCGTTGACCGCACCGGCCTCGCCACCCGATACCGGGGCGTCGATCAGCCGGAATCCACGCTCGGCCGCCTGCGCGGCGAGTGCGGTGGTGACGTCGGGCCGGATGCTGGAGAAGTCGATGATCAGAGCGCCTGCCGGCGCGTGCTCGAAGACTCCGTCCTCGCCGGCGAGCACGGCCTGCACGTCGGGCGAGTCGGGGACCATCACGGCCACGACGTCGGCGCCGCCGACTGCCTTGGCGATCGAGTCCGCTGCGGTGCCGCCGGCTTCGACGAGTGCCGCGGTGCGCTCGGGCGAGCGGTTGTATCCGACTACCTGGTGGCCGGCCTTGGCGAGATGAACGGCCATGGGGCTACCCATGATTCCGAGTCCGATGAATGCGATAGTGCTCACGAGTCTCCTCGATTCCGTCGAAAGTGGTGTGTGTCAGTGGGCGGCGCGGGACGCGCGCTGTTCGCGGGGCAACCAGTCGAAGGTGTCCGGCCGGGTGGACTTGTATTCGAGCCCGACGTATCCGCGGTAGCCGTGTCCGGCGAGCCTCTTCAGGTAGCCGTCGATGTCGAGCGTTCCGGTGCCGGGTTCTCCGCGACCCGGAGCATCCGCGATCTGGACGTGCCCGATGCGATCGGCGTACGCGTCGATCGCGGCGCCGACGTCGTCGCCGTTGACCTCGAGGTGGTAGAGGTCCGCGAGGAGCCGGAGCGAGTCGACACCGTGCTCGGCCTTCACCCGGTCGATCACGGCGATCGCCTCGGCCGCGCTCTTCAGCGGGTACGCCGGCGTGCCGCTGACCGGTTCGACGAGCACGACCGCACCGATGCGGTCCGCCGCCTTGCCCGCCTGGGCGAGGTTCTCGGCGGCCGTGTCGTCCTGAATCTTCGGATCCGCGCCGTCGATACGATTACCATACAGGGCGTTGAAAGCTTTGGTGCCCAGTCGTTCTCCGATTCCGACGGTGATGTCGATGTTGTCGCGGAACGCCGAGACCTGCGCCGGGTCGGACAGCAGTCCGCGGTCACCCGCCGGCATGTTGCCCGCCGCGAAGTTCAACCCGGTGAGCTGCACTCCGGCGTTCTCGATCGCGGCCACGAACGCGTCGACGTCGCTGTCCCGCGGTACGGCGGTGTCGAAGGGCCACCAGAATTCGACGGCGTCGAATCCGGCGTCGCGGGCAGCCTGCGGGCGCTGCAGGAGTGGCACGTCGGTGAGCAGGATCGAGCAGTTCAGGGTGTAGGCCAAGGTATCCATCGGTTGTTCTTCCACTTTCGGGGTGTTCAGGAGACTGTGGTGTTGTCGGGCTCGGGCAGGCCGCGATAGCGTCGCCAGCCGCCGTGGTCGGTGATCTCGCTGAGCTCGTCGGCTCTGCTCCCGAGGAGGCCCGGTCGCAGACCTACCGCCAGAACCGAACGGCCGTCGGACAGTTCGATCACGGTGAGCTCGAGTTCCTCGGGCTCCTCGGGGAGGAAGTCGGCGCGAATGTCGCCGATCGGGACGTCGTAGAGTTCGCCCTCGATCGCGGCTCCACCGGTCTCCGCCAGCAGCAGTGCGGGGAATTCGTCACGTACGGAGAAGAATCGGTACTTCGGTGCGGTCCGGACCGTGCCGAGGAACGTGTGCGCGGACACGTTGTGATGCAGGTTTCCGCCACGCATCGCTCCACCGTTGCAGAACAATTCGGCCATCTTGTCAGCTCCTTCTTCCGTGGGCAGGTGTCGCCGGTTCGGGCTTGCCTGCCAGTTCGATCGCTACCTGAAGCAGCGCTTCGCGTAGTCGTTTGGTGTTGGCGTCGAGTCCTTCGCGCACCAGGTCCTGGGTGACCGGCCACGGGGTGTCGCTGATGACGTCGTGATCGGTGACCAGGGCGATGCAGGTGTAGGACATGCCCAGTTCACGGGCCAGCGCCGCCTCCGGGTACGGGGTCATGCTGATCAGGTCCCATCCCTGGGCCGCGTACCAGCGTGATTCGGCGCGGGTCGAGAATCGGGGACCGCGGATCGCCACCATCACGCCGCCGTCGTTGACCACCCATCCGCTCCTGCGGAGCGTCGAGACCACCGCCTGGCGTCCGCGGACGCAGAACGGATCCGCGAAGGACACGTGGACGTCGTCGTCGTGGAAGGTGTCGTCGGTGCGACCGGTGCGGTCGACGAGCTGGTCGGGCACGACGACCGAGCCGACGCCGATCGCCGGTCGCAGCGAGCCGGACGGGGTGGGCGCGAGGATCGTGCGCACGCCCAGGCTGTGCAGGGCCCAGATGTTCGCGCGGGCATTGATGCGGTGGGGCGGGATGTCGCGGTGCCGTCCGGTGCGGGTCAGGTAGGCGAGCCGGCGGCCCCCTGAGGACCCGAGGACGATGCTGTCCGACGTCGGCCCGTACGGGGTGTCGACCTGAACCTGCTCGGCGTCGTCGAGGAGTCCGTAGTAACCCCAGGTGCCGAGCACTGCGACGGTGGGCTGGGTGTCAGGCATGGTGGTTCACCGTTCCTTCCGAGGCCCCGTTCGTGGTCAGCGCTTCGCGCCTCTCGATCGCCGGCCGTGCCGGAGCGTCCTGGAGGTGTTCGTGCCCCGGGTGCGGGTGGATGGTGACGTCGTCCGGGTCGTCGGGTGTGACCTTCCCGTCGAGAACCGCTCGCATCTTGTCCTTGTCGAGCATGCCCTCCCAGTTCGCGACCACGAACGTGGCGAGGCAGTTGCCGAGCAGGTTCGTGAATACGCGCATGGAGTCCATGAGCCGGTCGGCGCCGAGCAGCAACGCGACGGCGGCCACGGGGAACGCGCCGATCGCGGCAGCGGTCGCGGACAGGGCGACGAAGGCCGACCCCGGCACACCCGCCATCCCCTTGGAGCTGAGAATGAGGATGCCCATGATCGCGAGCTGCTCGCCGAAGCCGAGGTCCACCCCGACCGCCTGCGCCAGGAACATCATCGCCAGCGACAGGTAGATCGCGGCTCCGTCGAGGTTGAACGAGTAGCCGGTAGGGATCACCAGACCGACGACGGCGCGGTCGCATCCCGCGTTGTCCAACTTCTTGATGATGCGGGGCATGACCGCCTCGGACGATCCGGTGCCCAGGGCGAGCATGAATTCTTCGCGGCAGTACTTGATGAACTTCCACGCGTTCACTCCGGTGATCAGCTTGACCACGATCGACAGGACGGCGATGAAGACCAGTGCGGCGCCGTAGCACGCCAGGATGAGGACTCCGAAGGATTTGAGGGAGCCGGCACCGTAATTGCCGACGGTGAATGCCATCGCACCGAACGCACCGATAGGCGCCAAGTACATGATGTAGCCGACGATGCGGAAGATGACGTGCAGCGTCTGGTCGATCACATCCATCAGGATCGGCGGAGCCGATTCACTGAAGGACGCCAGCGCGACGCCGAACAGGATCGCGAACAGCAGCACCTGCAGCAGGTTGTTCTGTGCGAACGCATCGAACACGCTGGTCGGGATGATGTGCATGACGAACTCGACGCCACCCGGCAGGTGGCCGCCCTGCGTCTTCTCGTCCAGGGCGCTGGTGTCCAGCGTGGCCGGGTCGATGTTGAGCCCGCTACCCGGCTTGACGAGGTTTCCGACGAGCAGGCCGAGCCCGAGCGCGAAGGTCGTCGCGGCCGTGAACCAGAGCAGCGCCTTGCCGCCGATCTTTCCGAGCGCTTTCATGCTGCCGACCTTGGCGATGCCGGTGACGATCACCAGGAAGATCAGCGGGGACACGACCATTTTGATCAGCTTGATGAAGCCCTCACCCAGCGGCGCCAGGTGATGGGAGAACTCCGGAAACAGGATTCCGGTGGCGATGCCCAGGGCAATTCCGATCAGGACCTGGACGAAAAGTGATCTGTACCAACGCTGCTTTGTGGGTTTCGCAGCGATTTCGACTTCAGACACGGGGCCCTCCCTCGGGGCTTGGCGTTTTCCATATTATGGAAGTTGTATTTCGTATCTCGATATAGTGAACGCCGTCACACCGGGGTTTGTCAACCGATGTAGCGAAGGAATCGTCGCGATCCGCCACTCCCGCGCTATCGTCATACGGAGCGCCCTTTCCGTCTGACGGAAAGAATGTGGGGGCTCTCGTGCAGTCAGAGGATGGAGACAGACATGACGAACGGTCAGAGTCCGGCCGGCGGCGTGCAGTCGGTCGAGCGCGCATTCGACATACTCGAGATCATGGCGAGCGCCGGCGGGTCCATCGGGGTCAGCGAACTCGCCGACCTGGCCGGACTCCCCCTCCCGACCATCCACCGGCTCATCCGCACACTGATGAACCGCGGATACGTGCGGCAACTACCGACCCGGCGGTACGCGCTCGGGCCCAAGCTCATTCGCCTCGGCGAGAGCGCCACCCAGCTGATCGGCGCCTGGTCACGGCCGCACCTGTCCGAACTGGTGCGAGGCACCGGCGAGACCGCAAACATGGCCGTCCTCGACGGAACCATGGCCGTCTACGTCGCGCAGGTGCCGTCCGAGCACGCGATGCGCATGTTCACCGAGGTCGGCCGACGCGTCTACCCGCACTGCACCGGCGTCGGCAAGGCCATCCTCATGCAACTCTCGAATGACGCCGTGCGCTCACTGGTCGGCCGGACCGGCATGACGACGTACACCGAGAACTCCCTGACCGACCCCGACATGCTGATCGCCGATCTCGAATTGAGCAGAAACCGCGGGTTCGCGATCGACGAGGGCGAGCAGGAGATCGGCGTCCGCTGCTTCTCGGTGCCGGTGCCGAACGCTCCGACCCCCACAGCCATCTCCGTCTCCGGGCCCGCGGCCCGGGTCACCCTCGAGTCGGCAGACCACATCGTGCCGCTGCTCAAGCGCGTGGCGAAGGAACTCGGCACCGAGTTCGACAAGAACGCCGCACTCTGAAGCCGGTCGACCCATCAACAAAGGTTGACGGATCCGTCTCATCAACTTAAGTTGATCCCGTGGGTGACGATCCGAACCCGGCGACCGCTTTCGCTGCCGTCGTCGCGCTGCGGCGTCAGGCCGATCAGCTCGAGCGTGACGCCGTCGCACACGCACTGTCCGCGGGTTGGACCTGGGCGGACATCGGTCAGGCTCTCGGCGTCTCGGGTCAGGCGGCGCACAAACGCCTCGGTCCCGGACGATCCTCCGACACGAAGACGAGGGGCACACGATGAAGTTCACCCGGGCATGGCGCGACATGCCCGGGTGATGAAGACGCTGTTCTCCGAAACGGAGGCCGAGGCCGACCGGCTGGGCGACCGGGATCCGGGTCTCGAGCATCTGCTGCTCGCCTCGTTCGCGCTGCGGGACGGTACGGCCCGCCGGGTGTTCGAGCGTCTCGGATCGAACCGGGACGCACTGCGCGAGGCGGTCATTCGTGTGCACGGGGACGCCCTCGCGGCGGCAGGCATGACGGACGCGGGCGTCGCCCCCAGCGCACTGAGCCGCCCCCGCACCGGGCCGCTGCGGCTGACCGAACCGGCCCAGGCCGTGTTCCGCACTGCGGTGGCTCTCGCGAAGTCGGAACGGAGACCGATCGTCGGTGCCGACATCGTCGCAGCCGTCGCCACCATCACGCACGGCACCGCGGCGCGGGCACTGGAGTCACTGGGGCTCGTCCGGTCCGACGTCGTCGACGCCGCCCGGGCCGAGCCGGCATCGTGAGCGGACGGCCCAGGCCCGGTGTTCGCCGCCTGCGCGGATAGGCTCGACACGTGGTTCTTCCCAGCTCGACTTCTGTGTCCCCTGCAGATGTTCTCGGTTCCATGCGGGACGTCATCGACGGTCCGCTGCCCGACATCGCCGTCCGCTTCTCCAAGTTCCTCGCCGACATCTGGCCGCACACCGCGCTGGTGATCTTCACCCGGGAATGCACGGGACGTCCCCGCAAGGTCAGCGGCGATCCGTCGGTGGTCGAACGCGTCACCATCGCCGAACTGGACGCGCTGCGCACCCGCATGACGGAAGGCACCCCGTTCGACGACCAGACCGTGATTGCCGGCGCGAAGCGGAAGGTGTGGGCGCTGCTGGACGCGACGGGCACCCTTCTCCTCGTTCTCCCCAAGCCGCGGCAGCGCATTCGTGAGGTCCCGCTGGTGGCCGGGGCGTTCGGCGTCGTCGCCGTGTCGATCCGGCATCAGGTGGCGCAGGCGAGCCCCGCGTACCTGGCGGAGTCACGGGCAGCGTCGAGCGAACGGGCCAGGACCATCGTGGAGCTGACGGACCTGCACGCGGCGACGCTCGAATCGATCCTGTCGACGCTCCGGTCCAAGGACCTCGACGACCGCCGGTCGCGGATCACGGCGAGCGAGACGGCGTCCTCGGCGCTGGTGACGCTGCGCTCCGCAGGCGAGTCCGACCGCAACCTCGCGGAGGAAGCCGTCACCACCGCGTTCGCCCGGCTGCAGGGCGAACTGCGGCCGCTGCTCCAGCACCGTCCCGTGCGCGTCGACTACGTCGATCCGCCGGTGGACGGCCGGGCGCTGCCCGGCGAGGTCGCCAGCGCCGCGCGGGCCGTCGTCCGGAGCGCCGTCCTGGCGTTCGCGGCGCAGGCCGCCCTCGAGCGAATCCGCATCGCCTGGGACTGCGACGGCGCGAACCTCCTCGTCGAGGTCCGCGACGACGGCGACGGTGGTCTCGACACCGACGCGCTGGTGCGGCAACTCTCCGGCCGGGTGCACACACTCGGTGGCCGGATCGACGTCGAGTCGGTCGACGGGTGGGGCTCCCGGGTGGCCGTCGCGATCCCACTCGACATACCGATGGCGCGACCGGACGAACAGCAACTCGGCGACCTCAACCCCCGCGAACTCGAGGTCCTGGGTCACCTCGCGACGGGCAAGCGGAACAAGGCGATCGCCGACAGCCTCGGTATCAGCGAGAGCACGGTCAAATTCCATGTCGCGGGTGTGCTGAAGAAGCTCGGTGTGGCGTCCCGAGGTGAGGCGGGCGCGATCGCCCTCGAGGCCGGCATCCGTGCCGACACCACCAGCAGGCACGCATGAGCGTCGAGGCGCCACCGATCCGGCACCGACCCCCGCACGTGAGTGGCAAAGTGTGCGGGCGCACGCTTTGCCACTCACGTCAGGTGATGCGGTCGGGGTGGGTGTAGATGTTCATGGTGGTGCCGCGGAGGAACCCGATGAGGGTGAGGCCGGTGTCGTGGGCGAGGTCTATCGCCAGCGAGGAGGGCGCGGACACGGCGGCGAGGATCGGGATGCCGGCCATCACCGCCTTCTGCGCCAGCTCGAACGACGCCCGGCCGGACACCAGCAGGATGCTCCCCCGCAGCGGGACCCGGTTCTGTTCGGTGGCCCAGCCGATCAGCTTGTCGACGGCATTGTGCCGCCCCACGTCCTCTTTGATCGCGAGCAGTTCCCCGGTCCGGGTGAACAATCCGGCCGCGTGCAAGCCCCCGGTGGTCTCGAACACCTTTTGCGCGGCCCGCAACCGGTCGGGCAGCTCCGAGATCGTCGCGGCCGGCACCCGCACCGTGTCGGTGGCCGGTGAGTGCTTCGTCCGCTGCCGGATCGCGTCCAGGGACGCCTTCCCGCACACCCCGCACGAGGAGGTGGTGTAGAAGTTGCGTTCGATTCCGGTGTCGGGCAGGAACACCCCGGGCGCGAGATCGACGTCGAG
>NZ_LTCZ01000082.1:18039-19013 GCF_001583455.1 Rhodococcus sp. LB1
ACGCGATGTCCGCGCGGTCGGCGATGATGCCCTCGGTCAGCAGAAACCCCTGCGCCAGTTCGACATCCGATCCAGGGGTGCGCATGGTGACCGCCAGCGGTGTCCCGTTCACCCGGATCTCGAGCGGCTCCTCCACCACCACGGTGTCCGGGCGGGTGGACTGCCGGGTGTCGGTGATCCGGGTGACCGGGGTCCGGGTGGTCACACGCCCCATCACAGACGCCGTTCGAGACGGATCGTGATCGCCTTCGACACCGGGGTGTTCGACTTGCGGGCCACGTGATCGAGCGGGATCAGCGGATTCGTCTCCGGGTAGTAGGCGGCGACGTTCCCCCGCGGCGTCGGGTACGGCACCAACCGGAAATCGTCGGCGCGGCGCTCCTGCACCGTCCCGTCCGGGGCTTCCCACTCGGAGACCAGATCCACCCGGTCCCCGTCGGCGTACCCGAACGCGGCGATGTCCTCGGGGGCGATGAACAGCACCCGGCGTCCGCCCTTGACACCGCGGTAGCGGTCGTCGAGACCGTAGATGGTGGTGTTGTACTGATCGTGCGAGCGCATCGTCTGCAACATCAACCGGTCCTCGGGCACCGGCAGCCAGGACAGCTCGTTGACCGTGAAATTGGCCTTCCCCGTGCCGGTGACGAACCGGCGCTCGTCCCTCGGTGGGTGCGGCAACCCGAACCCGTCCGGCCGGCGGACCTTACGGTTGAAGTCCTCGAACCCGGGAATGACCCGTGCGATGGAATCGCGGATGCGGTCGTAGTCGGCGGTGAATTCCGTCCAGGGCACTGAGTGCCCGGGACCGAACAAGGCCTGCGCGATCCCGCACACGATGGCGACCTCGCTGCGCAACTGGTCGCTGGCGGGTGTGAGGCTGCCGCGGGACAGGTGCACCATCGACATCGAGTCCTCGACCGTGACCTGCTGTTTCTTACCGGACTGCACGTCCTTGTCGGTGCGGCCCAACGAGG
>NZ_LTCZ01000083.1:0-26702 GCF_001583455.1 Rhodococcus sp. LB1
CGGCCAGCGCCTCGATGCGCTTCCGGGTTTCCGCCATGGCCGACATCGCGTCCCGCGAGATCCGCACCGGCGCGCCGAGACGCGCCACCCGGATCACTTCCTCGGCGGAGACCGCTCCGGTTCCGACAACGACAGACTCTTCGGCTCCCACAACCCCCAGTCTCCCCCCGGGTCGGGCGGAGAGTGACGAGATTGCGGGAGCGACGACGGCGTCTACAACCGGCCGCGGAGAGCTTCCTCGATTTCGCGTGGCGTCATCAGACGTTCGAGTTTTTCACTCGGCCACGAGGACGGACGTCCTTGCAATCGGGCTGATTCGAGTAGAGGGAGAGGGCTGCGGTCCCACCGCAGGATCGAATGAACATTCACTACCGATCACTTCCGAACACCGACTCGACAACTTTCCATTTGCGCCATTGCATCGGCGACATTTCGTCGCGCTCTTGACTCATCGCCCATCGTGCCCCTTTGGTTACACGGTTTCGATGAGGCGCGCGGAAGTGCAGGAAAACTGCAGTCGGGACGAGAATTCAGTGACCTACCGCACACCTCTCTGGCACGAGCGCCTACCATGACGCCAAAGTAGTTGTTACCTTACGTACCACCTTCCCTGACTGGAGACAGCCGATGGCAAACACCCTCGAAGCAAGCATCGACATCGACGCGACCCCGCAAGACGTGTGGGCCGTCGTGTCGGATCTGAAGCGGATGGGCGAATGGAGCCCCCAGTGCCGCAAGATGCGCGTCCTCGGTGGCGTCGTCGAAGAGGGCACCAAAACCGTCAACATCAACCGCAAGGGCTTCCTCGTGTGGCCGACCACGTCGAAGGTCGTGAAGTTCCAGCCGAACAAGACCATCGCGTTCCGGATCCTCGAGAACCGCACCATCTGGTCGTACGAACTCGAGCCGACGGCAGGCGGAACCAAAGTCACCGAGCGCCGCGAAGCCCCGACCGGAACGTCGAAGGTGTCGCAGTTCCTGGTCAAGACCGTCCTCGGCGGCAACGAGGACTTCGAGGTCGACCTCGTGAACGGCATGAACACCACCCTCGCCCGCATCAAGTCGGCGGCCGAACGCACGTAGTCCGGTTGACCCTCGACCTGGTCGAGGCCTGAGCGTGGCCCGCATGGACACACCGGACGCCGTCATGGCGAGGATCGCGCAGGGACAGGAACTGGCAGTAGCGGGTGATCGGGAGGGCGCCCGACGCATCTTCGAGGAGGTGTGGGACGCCCTCGCCGGTCCCGGCGACAACACACCCGACCCGTTGCACGTCGTCACGCTGGCCCACTACATGGCGGACGTCCAGACCGACCCCGCCGAGGAACTGCGCTGGGACCTGCGAGCCCTCCACGCCGCCGACTCGCTGACCGACGACCGGGCTCGGCAGCACCATTCCTCGCTGCGGGTCGCGGGGTTCTACCCGTCGCTGCACCTCAACGTGGCGGCCGCTCATCACGCGCTCGGCCAGTCGTCCGAGGCACGCCACCATCTCGATCGGGCCGCGCAGAGCTGCGAACACCTCGCCGAAAACGGATACGGGCGGACGATCCGCGGGGCCGTCGAGCGACTCCGCGCAGAACTCGACGCCGAGGCTGTCGGACCGCAGGGGCAGAGTGAGCACCGTGCTCAGCATCGGTGAACTCGCCCGGGCGTCCGGTCTGTCGGTCAGCGCACTGAGGTTCTACGACAAGGCAGGCGTGCTCACCCCGCACGTGGTGGACCCGCGCACGGGCTACCGCTGGTACGCCGACCGGCAGGTGGACGCAGCGGTCCTCGTCGCCGCGATGCGCCGGGTGGGAATGCCGGTGAAAGAGATGGCGGCCGTGCTGAGCGACACGGACGCCCACGGACTTCTCGACCGGCATCTCGGCCGGCTCGAGAAGGGGCTGGACGACGCCCGGCACGAACTGACGAGGATTCACCGCCTGCTCGACGCGCGAGCGGCGCGGGAATGCACGGTCGTCCTCCGCACCACCGACCTCCTCACCGCGTTCGGCTCGGTGCGCTTCGCCGCCGACGCCGACTCACAGTTCCCGGTGTTGCGCGGCTGCCTCCTGGAAACCGACGACGACGGGCTGCGGCTCGTCACCACCGACCGCTACCGGCTGGCGGTCGGCACGGTGGCCGTCCTCGAACCGCCGGACGAACCGATCTCCGCCGTCGTCCCGTGCACGTTCCTGGACGACGCGGCCGGACTGCTGGGTCGCCACGACACGGTGACCGTCGTCGTCGGCGCCGACGGCGTCACCCTCCGCTGCGGCGCCGAGCAGCTCACCACCCGCCTCGTCGACGGCGCGTTCCCCGACCATCGCGGTCTGTCGCCCCGCGACCGCGGAATCGAACACACCTTCTCCTCGGCGGACCTGCGCGCACGTCTGGCAGACGCCGGCGACCGGGTGGATCTCGGCGTTCTCGAGTCGGGCGAGATCGTCGTCGGCAGCCCGGCGACGGAGCGGCCCGTGCGCTTCCATGTGCAGGTGAACACCGGTTTTCTCCTCGAAGCCGTCGACGCGCTGCCGGGCGAGCAGCTGACGTTCCAGGTGGGCGGACCCATCACGCCGCTCGCCATCCGGCCACGATCCGTTCACACATCGGACCCCGCGAGTGCGTACTCTCTCCTGATGCCGTTGCAGCCGGTAGCGCTCACGTAATCTGTGAGTGCGGCGCGATGGCGCGCAGGCAGCACGTCCGTCCGACACAGTTAGAGGAGCCCGTGGCACGCAAGCCCACACCCCCCGGAACCCCGCAATCCACGAGCGTCGGGCACATCGTCGACCTCGTCCGCGGAGCAGTTCCGCCCCTGCATCCGGCCGGGCTGCCCTTCGTCCTCGCGCCACTCGGTGTGGCCGTCCTCGGCCGCAAGCGCAAGTGGGTCCGGCGTGGAGCGCTGACCTCCGCCGCAGCATGCGCCGCGTTCTTCCGGCATCCCCACCGCGTTCCGCCGAACCGTGTCGGCGTCGTGGTCGCACCCGCCGACGGCGAGGTCGCTCTCGTCGACTCCGCGGTCCCGCCGTCCGAACTCGACATGGGCACCGAGCCGCTGCCCCGGGTCAGCATCTTCCTGTCCGTGCTCGACGTGCACGTCCAGCGCAGTCCTGTCGGTGGAGAGGTCACGAAGGTCGTCCACCGGCCGGGCCAGTTCCTCTCCGCCGATCTCGCCGACGCCAGCGAGGTCAACGAACGCAACAGCATGCTGCTGCACACCCCGGAGGGCCACGACGTCGCCGTCGTGCAGATCGCCGGTCTGCTCGCCCGCCGGATCGTCTGCGACGCCAAGGTCGGCGACACCCTCCCGATCGGTGACACGTACGGCCTGATCCGGTTCGGCTCCCGCGTCGACACGTACTTCCCGGCGGGCACCACGTTGCTCGCCGAGCGGGGGCAGCGGACGATCGGTGCCGAGACCGTCATCGCTCAACTGCCGTGATCGCCAACGCGAAGCAACAGCGGAGGGGTCGACCACAGCAGGCGGTCCGGCTCCTGCCGAGCGTGGTCACGATCCTCGCGCTGTGCGCGGGGCTGTCCGCCGTCAAGTTCGCCCTCGACGGCGACCTGGGAACGGCGTTGGCCATGATCGGTGCGGCCGCGGTCCTCGACTCGCTCGACGGCCGGATCGCGCGGATGCTCGACGCCACCAGCAAGATGGGCGCCGAGCTGGATTCGCTTGCCGATTCCATCTCGTTCGGCGTCGCACCGGCCCTCGTCCTCTACGTCACGCTGCTGGACGGACAGAGTTTCGGCTGGATCATCGCCCTGATCTACGCGGTGAGCATCGTGCTGCGGCTGGCCCGGTTCAACACGCTCCTCGACGAGGACGACATGCCGGGCTACGCCAACGAGTACTTCACGGGTGTCCCGGCGCCCGCGGGTGCGCTGGTCGCGCTGACCCCGCTGGCTGCCGCGGCGCAGTGGGGCGACGGCTGGTGGTCGTCGTATCCCGTCGTCGTGGCGTGGACCGTGATCTCCGCGGCGCTGATCGTCAGCCGGATCCCCACGCTCGCGCTGAAGACGGTGTCGGTGCCGCCGCACATGGCGGCCGGTCTGCTCGTCCTCGTGGCGCTCGCGGCGGCGGCTCTGGTCACGTACCCGTACATCCTGCTGATCGCGCTCGTCGCGGTGTACCTCGGGCACATTCCGTTCGCGGTCCATTCCAAGCGGTGGGTGGCCGCGCGACCCGAGACGTGGGACATCAAGCCGTCCGAGCGGCGGGCCATCCGGCGTCAGCCCGACGCCCGCGGAAGGCGATCCGCCGCACGGCTCGGACTGCGCCGTCCCCGGGCCCGATAGTTCGCTCCCGCACGTAGGCTCGACAGCGTGACCTCCCCGGAACTCGCGCTCACAGTCCGACTGAACACCTCGGCCGCCGACACCCGGCGCGGCGTGGTCCGGCTGCATCCGGAAGCCCTGGCCGCACTCGGCCTCCGCGAATGGGACGCGATCGCCCTCGTCGGCGCGCGCCGCACCGCCGCGGTGGCGGGTCGCGCGCCGTCCGGAACCCCCACCGGGACTGCGCTCCTCGACGATGTGACCCTGTCCAACGCCGGGCTGACCGAGAACAGCACGGTCGTCGTGACGCCGGTGACGGTGTACGGCGGGAAGACGGTCACGGTCAGCGGCTCGAATCTGGCCGTCAACTCCGTCTCCGACGTCACCCTGCGTCACGCCCTGCTCGGCAAGGTCCTCACGGTCGGCGACACGGTGTCGCTGCTCCCCCGCGATCTGGGCCCCGGAACCAGCACCGCCCCCGCGACGCAGGCACTGACCCGGACGTTCGGGGTCGCCTGGACATCCGAGTTGCTCACCGTCACCGGGGTCGACCCGGCCGGTGGTCCGGTGAGCGTGCAACCCAACACCGCGGTCGGGTGGGGTGAGGGTGTGCGCGCAACGGTGTCCGCGGCTCCGTCCCGGTTGCCCGCGCCGCCCGTCCGGCCCGCCGAAGAGGTTCCCCCGGTCCCGGTCGAGGACCTGGTCGGTGCCCACACCCAGGCAGCCAAACTCACCGAGTGGCTCGGACTGGCACTCGACGAACCCGAACTGCTCCGCAAACTCGGGGCCTCACCCCATCTGGGCGTCCTGGTGACCGGGCCCGCCGGCGTCGGGAAGGCGACGCTCGCCCGAGCGGTACTCTCCTCCCGCCGGGTCGTCGAACTCGACGGGCCGAGCGCCGGCGCGCTGGAAGCCGACTCACGGTTGCAGCGGGTCACCGCGGCGGTCGACGCGATCCGCAGCGGCGGGGTCCTGCTGATCACCGACATCGATGCCCTGCTGCCCGCCACGCCGGAGCCGGTGTCGGCGCTGATCGTCGAACAGCTCCGCCGCGCGGTCGACACCGTCGGGGTCGCATTCGTGGCGACGTCGGCGCACCCGGAGTCGGTCGACGCCCGGCTGCGCGGGCAGGACCTGTGCGACCGCGAACTCACCCTGACCCTGCCCGACGGCTCCACCCGCCGGGCGCTGCTGGAACTGCTTCTGCGGAAGGTCCCCACCGACGGCATCGCCCTCGACGCGATCGCGGCCCGCACACCGGGGTTCGTCGTCGCCGACCTCGCCGCGCTGTGCCGGGAAGCAGCCCTGCGTGCCGCCTCACGCGCGGCCAGGAAACCCGTCGACCCGGCGCTCACCCAGGACGACCTGCTCGGCGCGCTCGACGTGATCCGCCCGCTGTCGCGGTCGGGCAGCGAGGAACTCGCGATCGGCAGCGTCACCCTCGACGACGTCGGGGACATGGTGGAGACCAAGCAGGCGCTGACCGAGGCGGTGCTGTGGCCGTTGCAGCACCCGGATTCGTTCGCCCGGCTGGGGGTCGATCCCCCGCGCGGAGTGCTGCTGTACGGTCCGCCCGGTTGCGGCAAGACCTATCTCGTTCGGGCGCTGGCAAGTTCGGGACATCTGAGCGTGCACGCCGTCAAGGGCGCCGAACTGATGGACAAGTGGGTGGGCGCGTCCGAGAAGGCGGTCCGCGAACTGTTCCAGCGGGCGCGGGATTCGGCCCCGTCGCTGATCTTCCTCGACGAGGTGGACGCCCTCGCACCGCGCCGCGGTCAGAGTTCCGACTCGGGGGTGTCCGATCGGGTGGTGGCGTCACTGCTCACCGAACTCGACGGCGTCGAACCGCTGCGCGACGTGGTGGTCGTCGGCGCCACCAACCGGCCCGACCTCATCGACCCGGCGTTGCTGCGCCCCGGCCGCCTGGAGCGGCTGGTGTTCGTGCCGCCACCGGACGGCGATGCCCGCCGCGCGATCCTGCGGACGTCCGGGAAGTCGGTGCCGCTCGCCGCCGACGTCGACCTCGACGCCCTGGCCGACGACCTCGACGGCTACTCGGCCGCCGACTGCTCGGCGCTGCTGCGGGAAGCCGCACTGGCCGCCATGCGCCGGAACATCGACGCCGCCGACGTCACCGCGGCCGACGTGGCCGAGGCACGCGAAAAGGTGCGCCCCTCACTCGATCCCGAGCAAGTGGCGCACCTCCAGTCCTATGCGCTGACGCGCACGTGAGTACTTGTCACAAGTACTCACGGGTCAGGACCAGCGGCCGAGCAGCGTGGCCGCGTGTGCGGCGAGGGCGGCCTGGAAGAACGGGCCGAAGCTCACCCGCGCGACGCCGAGCGGCCCGAAGCTCGCCGGATCGTCCTGATCGGGCAGACCGATGGCGTTGACGGGCAGCGGCAGCTCCGACGTGAGCCGCTTCTGGGTGGCGTCGTCGTGACGGCCCACGGGGTACAGCACGTCGGCGCCGGCCTCGGCGGCGAGCTTCAGCCGAGCGATCGCGCGGTCGACACGGTCGGACTCGTCGCCCACCTGCTTCACGAACAGGTCGGTGCGCGCATTCACGACCACGTGGACCCCGGCAGCGTCGGCCGCCTGCCGCAACCCTCCGACGAAGTCGGCATGCTCCTGCGGTTCGCGGAGACGCCCGCCCTCGCTGTGGACCGTGTCCTCGATGTTCAGGCCCACGGCTCCCGCGCCGATCAGACCCTCGATCAGGCGGGCGGGCTCGAGTCCGTATCCCGATTCGATGTCGACCGACAGCGGCAACGCCACCGCTGCGGTGATCTGCGAGATGCGGTGCAGCAGCTCGTCGAACGTGATTCCCTCGTTGTCGGGCTTGCCGATCGAATCGGATACCGGGTGGCTTCCGACCGTCAGCGCCTGAAAGCCAGCGGACACAGCTAGATTCGCGGACCAGGCATCCCACACGGTGGGCAGAATGACGGGGTTGCCGGGCTGGTGCAGCCCCAGCAGGGTGGTGGCCTTCTCGTTGATCGACGTCATAGGTGGGCTCCTCGCCTCGGTGGTATTCGATCGGAGTCGTTCTCGGGCACGCCTTCGGTGCCAACGCCGGGTTCGCCATTTCCATTCCTACCCGCTCGAGTACCGTGAGCGAATGGACTTCCGGGAACCCCTGTCGGCCGCGGCTGCTCTCGCGTCCGGTGCACTGGCCGGTTTCGTCCTCACCAATCCCCGCAACCGGGCCTGGACGATCAACGCGTCCGATCGGGAGATCGACCGATGGCTCAGCAGCCAGCCGACGGGTGTGGTGGTGGCTCTCGTTCTCGCCGTCATCGCGGTGGCCGGTCTGCAACGGTCCGGTTCCCGGCGGGTGTCGTGGCTCCTGGCGGTGGCGTGCGCGCTCGCCCTGATCGGCGCGCGCTGGGCGGTGCCGCAGGCCGGCGGCGTCGACACGCTGATCGCCCTGCACTTCGCGAAGACCGCGACTGCCGGGTTCCTGCTGGGCGCGGCGGTCGCCGCGGTGTGGGGTCGCTGGGTTTCGCAGCTGGCGTTGACTCTCGGTGTCGCGAGCGCGTTCCTCCTCGCGAGTGTGCAGCGACTACCGCGCGGCGACACCGCGTATGTCGAGCCCGCGAGTATGAGCACCTCCGCGATCGGCGAACCCCCGCAGTGGCTGCTGATCGGAGTTCTCGTGCTCGCGCTCGCGTCGGCGGTGGTGGCGCGGTCGCAGTTCCGGGTGCAGCGTCCCGACCGGAGGACCCTGCTGACCGCGCTGGTCGGCGCCTTGGCCCTCGCCCTGCTCAACCGTTTGCTCGGGGCGTGGATCGACGATCAGGAATTCGGCGAACCCCTGACGGTCTGGCTGATCGTCGCGTTCTCGCTCGCCGTGATTCTGACGGTCACGGTGCTGATCGCGCGCCGGTTCCCGGGGATCGACGGACGCTTCCTGCTCGCCGCGACCGGTGTCACCGCCGCGGCCGTGCTCGTCCTCGACGACCTCCGGACCCCGCGGGTGACGACGCCCGCGGCGGCGTTGCTGGCGGTGGGCGTCGTCGCTCTTGCTACGGGAATCGCGGTGGCGGTCAGGGTCCCGCCGAAGTGGCGGCGCCCGCAGTGGGGACTGAGCCTGGCCGCCGTCGTTCCGCTGCTCGCCACAATCTGGCCCGATTTCGGCGACGACGGCGTCGCACTGTTGATCCGGCTGGCCGTGCTGGGTTGCGGCACGGGTTTCGCGCTCGCCGCCGCTCTGCCGGGGTCGGCGCCCGTCGCGGTGCTCGGTTTCGCACTGCCGTTCGCGTCGCTGGTGTTCGTAGCGGCTACCACCGTTCCCCGCAGCCGGGTGGTCTACCCGGGCGCGAGCAGCGAACACCGTCTGCCGTCGTCGCCTGCCTCGACCGCCGCGTCCGACCATCTCGTCGGCTTCGTGATGCTGCTCGTCGTCGCGTTCTGCGTCTACTCGGTACACGAGCGGCGCAGTACCCCGGAAGGCAGCTAGTCGAGGAGGCCGAGCGACTGCAGACGACGGAACACGAGCATCGAACCGGGCGCGACGTCGGGCATGGCCGCGTACTCGTCGACGGTGAAGTACCGCAGTTCGGCGATCTCGCTCGTCGGCCGTGGCTCGGCGCTCAGTTCGGCGAGGAAGCAGGTCATGTGCAGGTCGGTGCCCTCGGGATGTCCGTACGCGGGCGCCTCGAAGACCCCCAGATGTTCGAGCGTCCCGTCGACGATTCCGGCGTCGAGTTCCTCCCGGATCTCGCGGTGCAGAGCCTGTTCGGCGTTCTCGCCCGGATCGATCTTTCCGCCTGCCATGTAGAACGCGGTCTTCCCCACCGATCGGGTCTGGAGGAGTTTCCGGTCGCGGATGTGGGCGAGCGCGGCGGTTCGGATCTCGGCAGGCACCGTCACAAGATAGAACAGTCGGGCCTGCCGCCCATAACACATTGCGCCCCATTAGTCCGATTTGCCGCGATTGTGAGTCCGAATAACCGACCCAGTAGGATGTACCCGTAGCCCAGTTCGCTAGCTAAGCGAACGGTCTACACGACTCGGTTCGTTTCGTTCCGACACCCCGCCGCCCGCTGACCCCCGACGGAGTGCCTTTTGCTTGCTGTTCTGCTCGCCCATGCCGTTGCCGCCGTTCTGGCTCCGCTTGTGGTGCGCAAGTTCGGCCGCAATGGTTTCTACCCTCTCTCCCTCGTCCCGCTGGCGTCGCTCGGATGGGTGATCGCGAACTGGGGCACGGAGCAGACCGTGTCCATCGAGTGGGCTCCGGGCCTGTCGATGGACCTCGACTTCTGGTTCGATCCGCTGGCCGCGATCATGTCGGTGCTGGTGCTGGGCATCGGCACGCTCATCCTGGTCTACTGCGCGCGCTACTTCACCGACGACGAACCCCGCCTCGGCATCTTCGCCGCCGAGATGGTGGCCTTCGCCGGGGCCATGTTCGGCCTCGTCGCCAGCGACAACATGTTGCTGCTGTACATATTCTGGGAACTGACGACGGTCCTGTCCTTCCTGCTGGTCGGGCATTACGCCGAACGCGCGTCGAGTCGCCGGGCGGCGACGCAGGCGCTGCTCGTCACCACCGCGGGTGGTCTGGCCATGCTGGTCGGCATCATCATCCTCGGCCAGGTGAGTGGCACGTACAACCTGTCCGAACTGATCGAGATCGCACCTCGCGGCTGGCTCGCCGGTGTCGCCGTCGTACTTGTTCTCATCGGCGCCCTGTCGAAATCCGCGATCGTGCCGCTCCACTTCTGGCTGCCCGGAGCGATGGCCGCCCCGACCCCGGTCAGCGGCTATCTGCACGCCGCGGCCATGGTGAAGGCCGGCATCTATCTCGTCGCCAGACTGTCGCCCGGGTTCGCCGACTCGGCGCCCTGGCGGTTCACGATCATCACGCTCGGCCTGCTGACGATGGTGCTCGCCGGGTGGCGGGCGATGCGTGCCTTCGACCTCAAACTGGTGCTCGCGTTCGGCACCGTCAGCCAACTCGGTTTCATGATGGTCCTCGTCGGCCTCGGCACCCGCGACGCGGCGCTCGCCGGCATGACGATGGTCGTCGCCCACGCGATGTTCAAGGCCGCGCTGTTCATGGTGGTCGGGATCATCGACCACACGACGGGCACCCGCGACATCCGCAAACTCGCGCACCTCGGTGACCGTGCTCCCGCTCTGACGGTCGTCGCCGCGCTGGCCGCGGCGAGCATGGCCGGGCTTCCCCCGTTCCTCGGGTTCGTCGGCAAGGAAGCCGCATTCGACTCCCTGTTGAGCACGACCGTCCTCGCCGACCCGGCGCGGATCGTCACCGTCGGCGTCGTGGTGTTCGGTTCGATCCTGACGCTCGCCTACAGCGTGCGGTTCATGTGGGGCGCCTTCGGTCGCAAGCGGCTCGCGCGGCCCAGCCCGGCCGTGCAGGGCATGCACGCACCCGGACCGTTGTTCCTCGCCGCGCCCGCCGTTCTGTCGACACTGAGCCTCGCGGCAGGACTCGCGGCGCCGCAGCTCGAGAAGCTGCTGACGCCGTACTCGCAGACCCTGCCCGCCGAGGGCGTCTCCGACTACCACCTCGCACTGTGGCACGGCGTGAACACCGCCCTGGTGCTCACCCTGCTGGTGTTCGCCGTCGGCACCGCGCTCTTCGTGGCGCAGCGATGGGTCAACCGGTTGCGGTTCGAGCATCCGCCGCTCGGCAACGCCGACCGCATCTACGACGCAACGCTGCGCGGCATGGACGCCCTGTCGATGCGGCTGACCGGCGCCACCCAGCGCGGTTCGCTCCCGCTGACCCAGGCGACCATCCTCGGCACCCTCGTGGTGGTGCCGCTGGTGCTGCTCGTCGTCGGCACGAATACGGGCGCCGACGTCCGGTTGTGGGATTCGCCGGTGCAGTTCGTGATCGGGCTGATGATGGTCGCGGCCGCGCTCGCCGCGACGGTGATGCGCAACCGTCTGGCCAGCGTGATCCTCGTCGGTCTCAGCGGCTACGGCTGCGGTGTGCTGTTCGCCCTCCACGGTGCCCCCGACCTCGCGCTCACCCAGTTCCTGGTGGAGACGCTGACCCTCGTCATCTTCGTCCTCGTGTTCCGGAAGCTCCCCGCCGAGGTGGACGAGCGCCGGGCGATCGGATTCAAGATTCCGCGGGCACTGCTGGCGGTCGCGGTCGGTGCCACCATCACCACGATCGGCGCGTACGCCATCAACGCGCGGAACTCGGTGCCGATCTACGAGCGACTCCCCGACGCGGCGTACTACCTCGGCAACGGCAAGAACGTCGTCAACGTCCTGCTCGTCGACATCCGTGCCTGGGACACGCTCGGCGAGATCTCGGTACTGCTGGTGGCGGCCACGGGCGTCGCGAGCCTGGTGTTCCGCAACCGCCGCTTCGGCAGCGCACCCCGGGTGTCCGACGCCCCCGCGGTCACGGCCGATTCGTCGGCGTCGCATTCCGAGACGACGTGGCTGCTCGGCGGCGACCTCATCGACCCGAAACACCGGTCCCTGGTCCTCGAGGTGACGACCCGGCTGATCTTCCCGACCATCATGGTGTTGTCGGTGTACTTCTTCTTCGCCGGTCACAACGCGCCCGGCGGCGGGTTCGCCGGCGGCCTCACCGCCGGTCTCGCGCTGGTCCTGCGGTATCTCGCGGGTGGACGGTACGAACTCGGCGAAACCGTCCCGATCGACGCGGGCAAGATCCTGGGCCTCGGACTCACACTTGCGGCGGGCACCGCGCTGGCGTCGCTGTTCCTCGGCGCCCCGGCGCTCTCCTCCGCGGTGTTCGAGGTGACGCTGCCGCTGGTCGGCCACGTCAAGATGGTCACCGCCCTGTTCTTCGACCTGGGTGTGTATCTCATCGTGGTCGGGCTCGTACTCGACGTGCTCCGCAGTCTCGGAGCACGTCTCGACGCACAGATCGAGGTGAACCAGCGATGAGCGCGAACATCGGATTTCTCGTCATCATCGGCGTCCTGGTGTCGGCCGGCGTCTACCTGCTCATCGAGCGCAGCATCACCCGCATGCTGCTGGGACTGCTGCTGTTCGGCAACGGCATCAATCTCCTGATCCTCACGTCCGGCGGTTCGGACGGCAATCCGCCCATCGTCGGCCGTGAGTCCATCCACGAGTCGATGGCCGACCCGCTGGCTCAGGCGATGATCCTGACCGCGATCGTCATCACGATGGGCATTGCCGGTTTCGTGCTCGCGCTCGCGTACCGGTCCTTCAAGATCACCACGCAGGACGCCGTCGAGAACGACCCCGAGGACACCAGGGTCCTGCGGCGCCGGTCGCCCGCCGAGGCCCCCGACCGGGACCGCTCCGACGACCCGGTCACCGGCGAGCCGAGTTTCAGCGGCGACGCATTCGACAAGGACGGAAACCCTATTCCCCTGGAAGAGCTGAAGAACCTCGAAGACCTCGAATGCTACGAGGACCTGCACGAGGGTGACTTCGACGACGACGAGGACGCCGACAAGGCCGGGATCGGGGAGAAGTCGTGACCATTTCCCCGCACATCATCACGGCCCTCGCGCCGCTGCCCGTCCTCGTCCCGATGCTCGCCGCCGCGGCCACGCTGGTGCTCGGCCGGCGTCCGCGTGCCCAGCGGATCATCACGCTCGTCGCGTTGATCGGTGTTCTCGTCGTGTCGGGACTGCTGCTGTTCCTGGCCGACCGCGACGGGACGACGGCCATTCAGGTGGGTGGCTGGGATTCACCGATCGGCATCACGCTGGTGGTCGACCGGCTGTCCGCGATGATGCTGGTGGTCTCGTCGATCGTGCTGCTCGCCGTCATGGCGTACGCCGTGGGTCAGGGTATCCGCGACGGCAGTGAGGACCAGCCCGTCTCGATCTTCCTGCCGACGTATCTGGCGCTGACGGCGGGCATCTCCAACGCGTTCCTGGCGGGCGACCTGTTCAATCTGTACGTCGGCTTCGAGGTGCTCCTCGCCGCCAGTTTCGTGCTGCTGACGCTCGGTGCGAGCGCCGACCGTGTCCGTGCGGGTGTGTCGTACGTGATGGTGTCGATGGTGTCGTCGCTGATCTTCCTGGCGGGCATCGCGTTCGCCTACGCGGCCACCGGAACGCTCAACCTCGCCGACATGGCCACCCGCCTCGACGGCATCCCGTCCGGCACGCGCACCGCCATCTTCGGTGTGCTGCTCGTGGCGTTCGGCATCAAGGCGGCGGTGTTCCCGCTGTCGACGTGGCTGCCCGACTCCTACCCCACCGCGCCGGCGCCCGTCACCGCGGTGTTCGCCGGCCTGCTCACCAAGGTGGGTGTGTACGCGATCATCCGCGCGCACACGCTGCTCTTCCCGGAGGGCGAACTCGACAACGTGCTGATGGTGTGCGGCCTCCTGACGATGCTCGTCGGCATCCTCGGTGCGATCGCGCAGAGCGACATCAAACGTCTGCTGTCGTTCACCTTGGTCAGCCACATCGGGTACATGGTGTTCGGTGTCGCGCTGTCCACACAGTCGGGGCTCTCGGGTGCCATCTACTACGTGGCCCACCACATTCTGGTGCAGACCACGCTGTTCCTGGTGGTCGGTCTGATCGAACGCCAGGCCGGGTCGTCGTCGTTGCGACGGCTCGGCGGGCTCGCCGCGGCGAGCCCCGTCCTGGCCATCGTGTTCCTCGTCCCGGCCCTCAACCTCGGTGGTATCCCCCCGTTCTCCGGGTTCATCGGCAAGGTCGCGCTGTTGCAGGCCGGCTCGGCGGATGCGAGCGTGCTGGCGTGGATCCTCGTCGCCGGCGGAACCCTCACCAGCCTCCTCACGCTGTACGTCGTCGCACGTGTGTGGACCAAGGCGTTCTGGCGGGCGCGCGCCGACGCCCCCGAGGGTGACCTCGCGGACGTCAGCCCGTCGGCGCTGCTCGACGAGTCCGAGGCCGACATCTCGTTCGACGACCGCGCCGACGTGGGCCGTATCCCCGCGATGATGCTCATCCCCACCGTCGCCCTCGTCGCCGTAGGGCTGACGATGACGGTGTTCGCCGGCCAGATCATCCAGATCAGCGATCGCGCGGCGAGCGATCTGCAGAACCGGTCCATCTACATCGACGCCGTCCTCGGCGGTCACCCCGACGGCGAAGCGCAGGAGGCACCGCGATGAAACGCGAGAGACTTCTCCAGTTCGGCGCGCTGCTGTGGCTGATGGCGGTGTGGATCCTGTTGTGGGGCAACGTCAGCTGGGGCAACATCCTCGGCGGGCTCGCCGTCGGCGCGCTCATCATGGTGCTCATGCCGCTGCCGCGGGTGCCCGTGGAGGGCCGGGTGCACGTCCTGCCACTGCTCCGGCTGGCAGTCATGTTCGTGTACTACTCGCTCCAGTCGAGCCTCCAGATCGCCTACCTCGCACTCCGGCCCGGGCCGCCGCCCGTCACCGGGGTCCTGCGCTACCAGCTGGGGATCAAGTCCGACCTCGTCCTGACCCTGTGCATCGACGTACTGAACCTGATTCCGGGCACCATGGTCCTCGAAATCGACCAGGTCCGGCGGATCGTCTACGTGCACGTCCTGGACATGGGTTCGCAGAAGGCGGTCAGCCAGTTCTACCGCACGGTCGCGCAGCTGGAACGGTTGTTCATCGAGGCGTTCGAACGCGACTCCGACTGGAAACCGAGCCCCTGGCACAACCGCGACCTGCAATACGACGACCCCACTCAGGAGGGCAGCTCATGACAGTCGTATCGGTCATATCCGGAATCATCCTGGTCGTCGCCGGGGTTCTGACGACGTTCCGGCTGCTCGACGGGCCCAACTCGCTGGATCGCCTCGTCGCCCTCGACACCCTGATCGCGCTCGCGATGTGCGGGCTCGCCGTGTGGGCCGCGTACACCGGCGACACGACGATCGTGCCCGCCATCGTCGCGCTGTCGTTGGTGGGATTCATCGGTTCGGTGTCGGTGGCCCGGTTCCGGGTGAGTGACAAGTCGTGACCACCGTGCTGAACGTCATCGGGGCCACGCTCATGCTGTGCGGCTCGCTGCTCGCACTGACGGCCGCCATCGCCATCGTCCGATTCCCGGACACCCTGCGCCGCATGCACGCCGCCACCAAACCGCAGGTGGTCGGTCTCATCATGGTTCTCGCGGGCGCCGTCCTCGAACTGCGTGGCAACGTCGATATCTGGATGCTGATCCTCGTCGGCATCTTCACCCTGTTCACCGCGCCGGTCATCGCGCACAGCGTCGGCCGGGTGGCGTACCGGGAGCAGCGAGATCAGGACGGGCTGTTGATGATCAACGAGTTGGAGCCGCCAGAACTTCCGTGACCGCTGCCTTCGCGCCGCTGCCCCACCGTGCGAGTGCGGTGTCGGGCCGGGCGAAGAACGTCGCGTAGAACCCGAGGCACATCGCGGCGAGGGCACCGAGGACGAGTGGTCCGGACACCTCGGGGAATCGGCCCATCGGCACCGCGAGGTAGCGGTAGCTGAGCAGCAGTCCGGCCAGCACCAGCGCGCCGCCTCCGACGAGGCGGACCCGGAACCAGCCCCACCCCCGTTCTGGGTCGCGCAACGCGGATTCGATGGTCAGGCACAGAACGGCTCCGGCAACCAGGTCGACGCCGTAGTGGTAGCCGAACCCGAGGGTCGCCGTCAGCGTGCACACCAGCCAGAACGTTCCACCGAGACGCAGCCACCAGGCGCCCTGCCGGGAGTGGATGAACAGGGCGAGGGCCCACGCCGTGTGCAGGCTCGGCATGCAGTTGCGGGGCGTCACCGAATCGAACGACATCGGTTCGGGCGCGAAGTCGGGTGTCGGGACGAGGTTGGGCCAGTAGTCGCTGACCTGGAACCCCTGCCCCTCGGTGCCGAACGCGAAGATCGGACCGACCACCGGGAACAGCACGTAGAAGACGGGACCGGTGAGACCGATCAACAGGAACGTGCGGACCAGGTAGTGCGACGGCCAGCCGTTCCGCAGTTGGTAGACGGCCACCGCGATGGCCGCGACCGGCAGTTCGATGTAGACCCAGTGGAGGATGCCGTAACCGACGGGTCCGAGGGCGTCGACGAACTGCCCCAGGTGCCACGACGGGCTGCCCAGCGCGTGATCGGCCAGTTGCGCGTATTCGTCGAGGATCATCGGCCCGGCCATGATCGTGACCTGCAGCCAGGCGTCCCCGAATTTGGTCGCGAGAATCAGCAGCGCACCGAGGCCGACACCCTTGAGGGCGCTGCGCCGCTGGTTGCCGGTCCAGCGGACCGCCGCATATACGCCCACCGCCGTGAGAACCCAGGTCGCGCCGTTTCCGACGGTCAGCGGGCCACCGGACAGATAGCGCACCGCGGCGACCACGACATCGATACCGGCCGCGGCGGAGAGTGCCACGACGCGCTGGCGATTGGTGAGCCCGACCATCGCGAGCGCGAGGCCGGCCCACGGGACGGACGCCGACTTGGGGGTCAGGACATAGTCGTGGAACAGGCTTTCGAGGGGGCCCTGGAAACCCTGTGTGGATGCGACCAATTGGACGACCACCAGCAGGATCGCCACCCCGAGCGCCCCGCCCGCCGCGAACATGCGGGATCGATCGACGGGCCCACCCGGCCGTACAACGGCAACATCGTCGATCGACACCCGCCAAGTGTAAACAACACGTGAACGGGAAGTGGACGAGTGTCCTGCCCGAGACCGTCTTTCAGGTCCCGAGCTCCTTCACCAGCGCATCGACCACGGCCACCAGGTCACCGCCGGTCGCCTCCGCGACCTGACGTTGCCGCTGGTAGGACGCGCCACGACGGGGAATCTCCGCGACCGCGGCCAGTTCGTCCGCGCAGCCGAGACGCACAGCGGTCGGGGCCAGCTTCTCGAGCAGGTCGTTCAGGTCGTCGGTGACGAGGCGCTCGTTGCTGTCCTCGTCGAGAATGATCTCGGCGTCGAGCCCGTACCGCGCGGCCCGCCACTTGTTCTCCTTCACGTGCCACGGCTGCAGGTTGGGCAGGTTCTCACCTGCCTCGAAACGCCGGTCCAGGTCGACGATCAGGCAGTGCACGAGCGCGACGAGGGAACTGAGTTCGGCGCGGGTGGAGATGCCGTCGAAGACGCGGACCTCGATGGTGCCCCACCGTGGCGCCGGCCGGATGTCCCAGTGCATCCCACCGATCTTGGTGATCACACCGGTCTTCATCTGGTCGCTGATGAAATCCTCGTACTGCCCCCAGTTCGCGAACTGGTACGGCAGCCCCGCGGTGGGGAGCTGCTGGAACATCAGCGCACGATTACTCGCATACCCCGTGTTGACGCCGGCCCACATCGGCGAGGACGCGGACAGCGCGAGCAGATGCGGGTACCGCTGCAGCAGCGCGTTGAGGATCGGGAACACCTTCTGCGGCGAGGACACACCGACGTGGACGTGCACGCCCCAGATGAGCATCTGACGGCCCCACCACTGGGTGCGCTCGATCAGCTCGTCGTAATCCGGTGTGCGCGTGACCAATTGGGTCGACCACTGCGCAAACGGATGCGTTCCCGCACAGATCAGATCGACGCCGAGCGGGTTCGCCGCCCGCCGCAACAGGTCGAGCGACTCGTCGAGGTCGTCCATCGCCTCACCGACCGTCGAGTGGATACCGGTGACGAGTTCGACGGTGTTGCGCAGTAACTCCTTGGTGATCCGCGGATCCTCGGGACCGGCAAGATTCGCCACCGCGTCGAATACCTCCGCGGCCGTGTTGGAGAGGTCCCGCGTGACCCTGTCGACCAGCGCGATCTCCCACTCGACGCCCAGTGTCGGCCGCGGCGAACCGGGAAAAGGAACTACCACGGTTTCGATCCAACCACAGCCCGCAGTGCGCGGCAGCGCACCGACATCCCGGCCGAAGCCGGGATGTCACGCGACTCAGCTGGCGCCGATGACACCGCAGGCCACCCGGGAACCTGCGTCCCCGGTGTTCAGGGTTTCCTGATCAGGGGCGGGTGCGTAACGGGTGGGGATGTTGGCAAAATTGTCGGAACCCGAGTGGATCATGACCGCGGTGCCGGCGTCGCCGTTCTTCAGGTCCTCGACCGAGAAGGCGTCGGTGGTGGTGACCAACTCGGCCGTGCCGTCGGCCAGAACCTGCAGCGACGTGAGGTCACCGCTCGCGGGGTGCCCCGAGTGGCCCTCGGCCTGGAAGTGCCCGCCCGCGGACAGGAAGTTTCCGGGCGCACCCCCGGTCGGTGCCACGGAGTTCGTCTCGCACTTGCCGACGGAGTGCACGTGGAAACCGTGGAAGCCGGGCGTCTGATCCTTGACGGAAACGGTGACCTCGACGTGACTGCCGGCCTGCTTGAACGTGGCGGTGCCCACGTCTTCGCCCTCGGCGTTCTTCAGCGTCGCGCTGACCGCGCCGCTCTCCGCGGACTCGCCGGAACCGCTCTCGGCGTCGCCGGGAACGCCTGCAGCGCTGGGATCGGCGGCGCCGGTCCAGACGGAAGGAGTGGTGCCGGGAACGTCGGTCGGCTCCTCGTTGTTACTGCAGGCGGTCAGTCCGAGTGCTGCAATGGCCACCACCGGGGTGACAATGCGCCAGGACATCCGACGGGTAGAACTCGAGGCCATCAAACCGCTCCTTTGAGGTGGCGAAGAAGTGCATCTGATCATAACCGCGGCGACGGTGCACCGACCGTCCGGTCTACTGCGCGGACGTGACGATGACGATCACACCGGCGGACGAATTCGCGATACCCGGGAACCGCGGCTGGGCCGAAACCCCGAGCTGCGCGGCGATCTCCGTGGCCGCTTCCTTCTCGGCGGCGGAAGTCCCGTAGTACACAGTGGTTTCGGAGATGGTGCCGTCGCTGTAGTTGCCGGTTTCCGACACCGTCCACCCCGAGGACATCAGTTCGGTGGCCGTCTGGCTCGCGAGACCGGTGACATTGCTGTTGTTGAGCACCCGCACCGGGACCGACGCCGCGTCGGCGGACTTCGATGTGCTCGAGGCACCGGACGTGGTGCTCGCCGCGGACGCCGAGGTGGCGCCCGCCGCTCCCGCAGCCGTCGTCGGGCGTGCGGCGGCGGTGGTCGTGGCGGCCGCCGTGGTCGTGACGGTGGCGGCGGTCTCCTCCGAGTCCGAACCTCCGAGGGAGGCGAACCCGAGACCCGCGAACAGAATCGCGAGGGCGATCAGCACCATCGCGAGGGCACGTAACGGCGGGCCGGACGATTCGGGTTTCGGAGTACTCACGATGTCGACCTTAGCGACCGGGTGCTACGTGACGTCGAACCCGAGGCGGCGGGCGGCGCGGGCCTTCTGCCTGCTCGCGCGCAGCCGTCGCAGGCGCTTCACGAGCATCGGGTCGGCTGCGAGTGCCTCCGGCCGGTCCACCAGTGCGTTGAGCACCTGGTAGTACCTGGTGGCGGACATGTCGAACAGCTCTTTGATCGCCTCTTCCTTCGCGCCGGCGTACTTCCACCATTGGCGCTCGAAGGACAGGATGTCGTGCTCCCGACGCGAGAGGCCGTCGTCACCGACGTCCTTGACCCCTGCCGAGTTGTCGCCGTCGGTGCGCTCGGACTGGTTCCGACTACGCGCTGTTGCGCCGTCCATCTCACTCCTCGACTACTAGCTCTCGCTCGACCTCAGCGAAACCACGTTCCCCCGGCTCCTCGATCGCGTGGCCGACCGAGCAACGAATTACACCGCTGTTCTTCAGCGACTATTCAACCATGACGAACGCCGCGGGCAGTGCGAACGGCTCGGACGCGCCGCACTATCCTTGACGACCATGGCCATCCTCCCCATCCGGATCGTGGGCGACCCGGTATTGCACGAACCGACCGAGGCAGTGTCCCAGTCACCCGCGGAACTCGCTGAGATCATCGCCGACATGTACGACACGATGGACGCCGCCAACGGCGTCGGGCTCGCCGCCAACCAGGTCGGCCTGCCGCTGCGGTTGTTCGTCTACGACTGCCCGGACGTCGACGGGAACGGCACGGCGCTCCGCCGCCGGGGTTGCGTCGTCAACCCGGTCCTCGAAACATCGGAACGACCCGAGACCATGCCGGATCCGGACGACGACGTCGAGGGCTGCCTGTCGGTGCCGGGCGAGCAGTTCCCCACCGGACGGGCCGAGTGGGCGAAGGTCAGGGGCACCGACGCCGACGGCAACGCCGTCGAGATCGAGGGACACGGCTTCTTCGCACGCATGCTGCAGCACGAGGTCGGTCACCTCGACGGCTTCCTCTACGTCGACATGCTGGTCGGCCGCAACGCGCGCGCCGCCAAGAAGACCATCAAGCGCGCCGGCTGGGGCGTTCCCGGTCTCAGCTGGGTGCCGGGAACGGTCGAAGACCCGTTCGGGCATGACGACTGACATTCCGCTCGGAAGCCGGGTGGTGCTGCGATATCAGCTGCCGCCCGGCCACAGCCATCCGATGACCGACGTCATCGGGATGCTGGAGAGCGTCGAACCGGTGGTGGTCGTCCGCGCCGCGGACGGCTCCGTGGTCGAGGTGGATCTGGAGCGGGTGATCGCGCTGAAGGCCGTCCCCGCCCGACCGGTGCGCGCGAGCGAGATCCGGTCCCTCGAACTGGCGTCCGCCGACGGCTGGCCGGGTGTCGAGCACGCGTGGATCGACGGGTGGCTGGCCCGGTACGGTCACGGCTTCACCGGGCGCGCCAACTCGGCGGCCCCGCTCGGCGACCGTGGGTCGGTCGGCAGCCTGGACGACGCCTCCCCCGGCGGCACGCTCGACCGTCTGCGTGAGTGGTACGCCGAGCGCGACCGCCCCTTGCGGTTGCTGATCCCCGACCGGCTGGGCGAGGTACCGCTCGGCTGGAACGTCAGCGACGAAGTGGTCGTGATGGCGGCCGACATCGACAACCTGGCTCTGCCCGAGGGCCCACGAACCACCACCGTCACCGATCACCCCGATCCGGACTGGCTCGCCCTCTACCGCTACCGCGGGTCCGCGCTCCCCGACTTCGCGGTCGACGTGCTGGACTCGGTCCGCGGCGGCACTCTCGGGTTCGGCCGGATCGGTGCCGCCGACTCGACGCTCCTGGCCGTCGCCCGCGGATCCGTCACGTCCGCGCCCGACGACCGCCGGTGGGTCGGGCTCACCGCGGTCGAGGTCGCGGAGGCCCACCGCCGCCACGGAATCGGCAGCCTCATCTGCGGCGACATGATCGACTGGGGACGCGAACACGGCGCGACCCACGCGTGTCTGCAGGTCGCCGTCGAGAACGAGGGCGCCCAGGCGATGTACCGCAACCTCGGCTTCGTGGCGCACCACCGGTACCGCTACGCCACCGAACCTGTCGGCTGACGACCTGTCGGAGAGTGCCGCTAGGGTGGCTGCCGTGCGCATCGCAACCTGGAACGTGAACTCTGTTCGTGCCCGTACCGACCGGATCCTGGACTGGCTCCAGCGGTCCGACGTCGACGTGCTGGCGATGCAGGAAACCAAGTGCAAGGACGAGCAGTTCCCGTACGAGCGTTTCCGCGAGCTGGGCTACGAGGTCGCACACGTGGGCCTCAGCCAGTGGAACGGCGTCGCGATCGCGTCCCGCGTGGGTCTCGACGACGTGCAGATCGGATTCGAGGATCAGCCCGGTTTCCACAAGGACCCGGAGGTCGCGCCCGCGCAGGAAGCCCGCGCCATCGGCGCCACGTGCAACGGCGTCCGCATCTGGAGCCTGTACGTCCCCAACGGCCGTGAGCTCGCCGACCCGCACTACACGTACAAGCTCGACTGGCTGGCGAAGTTGCACACCGACGCGGTCGGGTGGCTGGGGCAGAACCCGGACGCGCAGATCGCGCTGGTCGGCGACTGGAACGTGGCCCCCACCGACGAGGACGTCTGGGATCCGGCGCTGTTCGAGGGCAAGACGCACACGTCCGCCCCCGAGCGTGAGGCCTTCCAGGCATTCGTCGAATCCGGTTTCGCCGACGTCGTCCGGCCGCACACCCCCGGTCCCGGCGTCTACACCTATTGGGATTACACCCAGTTGCGGTTCCCGAAGAAGCAGGGAATGCGCATCGACTTCGTGCTGGGATCGCCTGCCCTCGCCGGCCGTGTCGACAAGGCCGAGATCGACCGCAACGAACGTAAGGGCAAGGGCGCCAGCGATCATGCGCCGGTCATCGTCGACCTCGGCGACTGAGAACGCAGCACACCGAGCGCCACGACCGCGCACCCGAACCCGATGAGCGCACCGTGCCCGATGCGCAGTGGGGCGTCGACGTAGAACTGCGGGATGAACAGCGCGAACCCCACCGCCATCGGGATCCCCGCCCAGCCCGCGAGCAGCCGGGATCGGGCGATCGCCACGGCGGCCGCCGACGCGCCGACCGCGACGAGTAGCAGCCCTGCAGCGAACAGCGTCGCCTGCGCCGCCCCCATCCGCACGCTCTCGGCGAGGTTCGTGGCGGCCTCCTCGTCCAGGCCGCTGCCGCCCAGGGCGTGCAGCGCGAACGTTTCGGCACCGTAGTAGGGCAGCGTCAGCCCTGCCCCGATCCACGACGCCGCCACCGCGACCACCGCCGCTCGTTCGCCACCCGTCCCTTTCAGCAGTCCACTGAGCGCGACGAGCGCAAGCCCGAACGCGATGAACCCGCCGACGGCGGCGAGGTGAGCGACGAGCCACGACGGTGAGGCGAACTCGGCCAGTCCGTCCGGCGTCCCACCCGCCGCGTAGGGACGCACCACGGGGTAGACGACGAACAGGACACCGGCGAGGGCGAACAGCGCCGCGGCGCAGATCCGTGCGACCCCGGTACGACTCTCGATCCGATCCGACACGGTCATGACGACTCCTTCGACTGCGAGCACCGCTCTCTATATAGAGCAGTATTCACAGCGGAGTCGCAGATGGCAAGAGCAGTGCTCTCGAAAGTAGGGCTACTCGGCAACCAGAACGTCGAGGTGTTCCGGATGCAGCGCCAGGTAGCGCTGGACATACGTGCAGATGGGGCGCACTTTCCAGCCACGTCGACGCGCCGAGCCCAACGCCTCGCTCACGAGGACCGCGGCCAGTCCTCGCCCACCGAATTCTTCCTTGACGACCGTGTGCATGAACGCGACCACCTCGCCCGGCTTCGCCGTGAATCCGGGGATGTCGTCCTCGTCCCGATAGCCGAGGATGCCGACCAACTCGTCCCCGAGCCACAGATCGAATCGTTCGTGGGCAGGGTTGTCGAGCACGCGAGCCTCAGCGGCCGTGATGTTCCCGGACGACCCGGAACTGTTCGGAGTGTGATCCATGCCACTCATGGAATCAGCAAGGCGGCATCTTCGCGAGCGGAATCGCCGCCCCCGGAACCGTTTCGTTGCCGCCGAGTGCCCGAATCGTGCCCCGGCCGTTGTCAGCCCTCCACCGGGACGACGAGGTCGCGGTACTCGGGGTGCGCCGAGACGAAGCGCTGCACGTACGTGCACACGGGCCGGACCTTCCAGCCGTATCCGCGGGCGAGATCGAGGGAGCGACCCACCATGAGGGCGGCGAGTCCGCGGTGGCCGAAGTCCTCCACGATCACCGTGTGCATGAACGAGACCACCGGCGCCTGCCGCCCCCGACCCTTCGGACCCGGCGGCCGGGCGGCCACCACTCCCACGCCGGCACCGGCGCCGGGCGGCGTGTCGGCAAGGTCGAAATACCCGAGGATCCCGACCAGGTCACCACTCAGGCGTAGCTCGAATCGGTTCTGATCGGCGTTGTCGATCACGTCCACAACCTGCGCGTCTGTCAGCATGGCTATCTCCTGGGGGTGTGTGTCGTAATCGAAATGTGATGTTCATCACCCTTTATACCGATGCCGGGAACCGCTGTCCAAGTTTCACCCGAATGATTACTCACAGAGATCTCGGTTACAGTTTGTGGGACAACTACACATCCACGGGGGCTCGCACCAGCGGGCTGAGAGGACGGCTAGGGCCGTCGACCGTCGAACCTGTCCGGGTAATGCCGGCGTAGGGAGCATCATCGATGAGCACAAACGTATCTACAGCCACGTCCGTCACCACGGGTCCGATCGAGGGCAGCACCAAGCAGTACCTGCTGTCGGGCGACGACATCCGGGTGCCGGTCCGGCGCGTACACCTCACCAACGGTGAACACCTCGACGTGTACGACACGTCGGGTCCGTACACCGACGCGGACGCCGCGATCGACCTGGAAGCGGGACTGCCGCATCTGCGCGCACCGTGGATCGCCGACCGGGAGGGCACCCAGCTCGACGCCGCCCGCGCCGGCGTCGTCACCCCTGAGATGCAGTATTGCGCTGCACGCGAGGGTGTTTCACCCGAGACGGTGCGCACCGAGGTCGCGGCGGGACGCGCCGTGATCCCGGCCAACCGCTGCCATCCCGAACTCGAGCCGATGATCATCGGCAAGGCGTTCGCGGTCAAGATCAACGCGAACATCGGCAACAGCGCGGTCACGTCGTCGATCGCGGAAGAGGTCGAGAAGATGGTGTGGGCGACGCGGTGGGGCGCCGACACCATCATGGACCTGTCCACCGGCAAGAACATCCACGAGACCCGGGAATGGATCCTGCGTAATTCGCCCGTGCCCGTGGGAACCGTGCCGATCTACCAGGCGCTCGAGAAGGTCGGCGGTGACCCGACCGCGCTCACGTGGGAGATCTACCGCGACACCGTGATCGAACAGTGCGAGCAGGGCGTCGACTACATGACGGTCCACGCCGGTGTGCTGCTCCGCTACATCCCACTGACCGCACGCCGCGTCACCGGAATCGTCTCCCGCGGTGGGTCGATCATGGCGGCCTGGTGCCTGGCCCATCACCGGGAATCGTTCCTGTACACCCACTTCGACGAACTGTGCGAGATCCTCCACCGCTACGACGTCACGTTCTCGCTCGGTGACGGTCTGCGCCCCGGGTCCATCGCGGACGCCAACGACGAGGCCCAGTTCGCGGAACTGCGTACCCTCGGGGAGCTCACGCGGATCGCGAAATCCCATGGGGTGCAGGTGATGATCGAAGGTCCCGGGCACGTCCCGATGCACAAGATCGTGGAGAACGTGCGCCTCGAGGAAGAGTTGTGCGAGGAGGCGCCATTCTACACGCTCGGGCCGCTCGCCACCGACATCGCGCCGGCGTACGACCACATCACGTCCGCGATCGGCGCGGCGATGATCGCGCAGGCCGGCACAGCGATGCTCTGCTACGTGACACCCAAGGAACACCTGGGACTGCCGAATCGGGACGACGTCAAGACCGGGGTCATCACGTACAAGATCGCGGCGCACGCCGCGGACCTCGCGAAGCAGCATCCGCGGGCGCAGGAGCGGGACGACGCGCTGTCGAAGGCCCGGTTCGAATTCCGCTGGCACGACCAGTTCGCGCTGTCCCTCGACCCGGATACCGCGCGGGAGTTTCACGACGAGACGCTGCCCGCCGAGCCGGCGAAGACGGCCCACTTCTGCTCGATGTGCGGCCCGAAGTTCTGTTCGATGCGGATCTCCGCCGACGTGCGCGAATACGCACAGCGACACGGACTCGATTCGGTCGAAGCCATCGAGGCGGGCATGGCCGAGAAGTCGAGCGAGTTCGTCGACGCAGGTGGCCGCGTGTATCTGCCCGTCGAATCCGTCACCTCAGAGAATCGGTAAGGTCCCCTTCGTGAAGCTGCTGCCCCTGACACCCGACGGCCAGACCCCCGTCCGAGTCCTCACCATCGCCGGCACCGATTCCGGCGGTGGCGCCGGGATCCAGGCCGACTCGCGGACGATGGCGCTGTGCGGCGTCCACGCATGCGTCGCCGTTGCGGCGGTGACGGTGCAGAACTCGGTGGGCGTCAGCGGTTTCCACGAGATTCCGCCGGAGACGGTGGCCGCGCAGGTGCGGTGCGTCGTCGACGACATCGGGGTCGGGGCAGCGAAGACGGGCATGCTGGCGTCGACGGCCATCATCGAGGCCGTCGCCGCCGTGTGCACCGAGGTCGGGATCGGCCGCGACCAACCGGTCCCGCTGGTCGTCGACCCGGTGTGCGCGTCGATGCACGGAGATCCGCTCCTGCATGCCGAGGCGCTGGACGCCGTGCGGAACACGCTGATCCCGATCGCCACGGTGGTCACCCCGAACCTCGACGAGATCCGGTTGATCACCGGCATCGAGGTGGTGGACGACTCGACCGCGCGCCGGGCCGCCGAGGCGCTGCACGCACTCGGGGCGCAGTGGTCGATCGTGAAGGGCGGGCATCTCCGGACGTCGGCGTCGAGCACCGATCTGCTGTTCGACGGCGACAGGTTCCTCGAGTTCAGCAGTCCCCGCATCGACACCGGCAACGATCACGGCGGCGGCGACACCCTCGCGGCCGCCATCGCGAGCGCTCTCGCCCACGGGTGGTCCGTGCCCGATGCGGTGGCGTTCGGCAAGGAATGGGTCACCAAGTGCCTGGAGGCGTCGTACGACCTGGGCGCCGGTCACGGCCCCGTCTCTCCCCTGTGGCGACTCCGTCACTCGTGAGTACTTGTTAACGTCGCGCGGTTAATAAGTACTCAC